>DASXNK010000106.1 GCA_036495095.1 Candidatus Dormiibacterota bacterium
CCCGTCCATCTGCTGCTGGGAGCGACACGACGTGCATCCCGGCTCGCCGGGGGCCGAGAGCGGCCGGGATCCGACGCTGCGGGAGTTCGGGCGCTATCCTCCGGCCTGTGTGCCGGGTGTGTCTGAAGCGGCCGGAGATTCCGGATGAGCGTCACGGGCGCTGTGAGCAGTGCGCCAAGGCGGGGCGGATCGCCTACCGCCTTCGTCTGGGTCCTGCCCGCGGCGGTGCCGGGCTCGCCGTCAAGGCCGGTGAGCTGGCGCCGCGGCTGCTGCGTCAGCGCTTCCGCGAGCAGCTGGAGACGTACTCGGGCAATCCCGCGGTGAAGCCGCACCTCGGCCTCCATGAGATCGAGCTGGTCGCCGCCAAGGACCGCCTCGAGACCCTCCGCATCGCCAGCGACCTCAAGGACCACTCCGCCGAGGCGGTCGCAGCCCTCCGCGCCGCCGCCGAGCGCACCGACTCCGCCTGGTAGACGGCCCCGTGGCCGGCGGCCGCACCCGGCCGTATCCCGACGAGGGACGACGGAGGGAGCCCCTCAGCGGAACGCCTGCGTCATCTCGTAGAGCTCGCGGGGCACCAGGCGCTGCTCGGCGACGACGTCCGCGATGGGGGCGGTGTCGACCCGGCCGCAGCGCACCACCGGCATCTGACCGAAGGCCTTCTTCTCGGCGAGGTCGTGGGAGACGGTGCCGCAGCGCGTGGCCCAGATGCGGTCGAACGCGGTGGGGGTGCCGCCGCGCTGGATGTAGCTGGGGGCGACCCAGCGGGTCTCCTTGCCGGTGCGCTCCTCGATGGCCTCGGCGAGGCGCTCGGCGACGCCGCGCTTGGCGAGGCGGACGTGGCCGAAGGCGTCGCGCTCGCCGCCGGTCTCCTCGCGGCCGCCCAGCTCGGGCATCTCGGTGCCCTCGGCCGCGATGATCAGGCTGTGGCGCTTCCCCGCGGCCCAGCGCGCCTGCACGTGCTCGACCAGCTCGTCAAGGTGGGGTGGGAACTCGGGGATGATGATGAAGTCGGCGCCGCCGGCGATGCCGCCGTCCAGGGCCACCCAGCCGGTGTCACGGCCCATCACCTCCATCACCACGGCGCGGTGGTGGGAGGTGGCGGTGGTCCGCACCCGGTCGAGCGCCTCGGCGACGATGCTCGTCGCGGTGTCGAAGCCGATGCAGTACTCGGTGACCGAGAGATCGTTGTCCATCGTCTTGGGGCAGCCGACCACCGGGCCGCCCTCGGCGGCGAGCCGCCGGGCGACGCTGAGGGTGTCGTCGCCGCCGATCGCGACCAGCGCGTCGAGGCCGGCGCGCTCGATGTTGCGCAGGCAGGCCTCGACCCCGCCCTCCATCTTCATCGGGTTGGTGCGGGAGCTGCCGAGGATGGTTCCGCCGATGTTGAGGATGCCGTCGAAGGCGCTCGGCTCCATCTCGACCAGGTCGCCGTCACCCACAAGTCCCCTCCAGCCGTCGCGCACCTGCACCACGCTTCCGCCATTCGCATAGGTCAGGATGGCCACGGCACGGATGGCGGCGTTGAGGCCGGGAGCGTCACCCCCGCCGGTGAGAATGCCGACGCGCATGTTCTGACCTCCCGCCTGGTCGTTCCGAGTTGCCGGTCGCGGCGCAACGGTACCCGAAGCCGCTCGCGGTTGCGGCGGAATCCCCCCTGCGATCCCCCGTCAGCGGTGCTCGAAGAGCCGCCACAGCACCGGCGGTGGACCGAGTGGCGCCGCCGTCATCACCCGCCACCGCGCCAGCACCGCGGTGCCGGAGCGCGCCTCCAGCCGGGCCACGGTGTCGCCGGCGGCGAGCCGGTCGCCGAGCGGGAACGTCACCGCCACCAGGTCGACGCTGGAGCCGGGCCGGAGCGCCAGCGTATCGCCGTCGCCGGGCGCGAGCAGCAGCGCCGCGCCGTCGCCCCAGGGGGCCGCCACCCTCCCCTGGACGGCAGGGTCGAGGTCGGCCAGGCGCACCGCACGATACCCGGCGTAGCCGCTCTCCACCGCGCTGCGGGCGGCGCTCAGCGCCTCCGCGAGGTGCGGCTGGCCGAGCACGGCGCCGACCACGGTGACCGGCTCGGCGGCGTCGCCGAGGCTGCGCCGGGCGGCGAACAGCAGGCAGCCCCCCGCAGAGGGGGTCTCGCCGGTCTTGACTCCGAGCCAGCCCGGGACCGAGGTGAGCAGGCTGTCGAGGTTGTGGAGGGTGATGCCGCCGTCGAAGGGCGCCTCGGTGGTGGCCACGATCCGTGCCAGGGCGGGGACGCCGAGCGCCGCCCGGCCCAGCCGCACCAGGTCGGCGGCGGTGGAGACGGTGCGCGGGCTGAAGCCGCTGGGGTCGTCGAAGTGGGTCGAGGCCATGCCCAGGGTGGCGGCGAGGGCGTTGAGCCGGGTGACGAAGGCGTCGTGGCTGCCCGAGACCCAGCGGCCCAGGGTCTCGGCGAGGTTGTTCGCCGAGGGCAGCATCAGCCCGAGCAGCAGCCGGCGCTCGCTGAGCCGCTGGCCCGCGGTCACCGGCAGCGACGAGCCGTCGACGGCGAGCGCGTCGCGGAAGAGGGCGACGTCGTCCGCGGTCATGGTGAGCACCGGCCCCTCCTCCTCGGCGCCGAGGGGATGGGCGGTGAGCACCGCCAGGGCGGTCATCGTCTTGGCCACCGAGCCGATCGGGCGCACCACCTCGGCGCCCTGGGCCGCGAGCCGGGCGGGGCTGGCGCCGCCGGCCGCCGCCTCCACCACCAGGCTGCCGCCGGATGGGAGGGTGACCGGCGCCGGCGGGTCGCCGGCGACGGTCAGCGCGGTGGCGGCGAGGCGCACCTCCGCGCGGAGCGGGGGCACCGCCGCGGACAGCCGCCAGGACCCGGCCGCGACGGCGGCGGCGAGGGCGGCGGTGCCGAGGACGGCGGCGAGCGCGGGCCTCACGCGGGCGTGGCGCAGGGGTGGGGCTGGCTCACGGGGCGGAGGTGATCATGCCAAGCGCGGCGCCCCTGCCACGCGCGGCCCGGGCGCGGCGGCGCCCGGAACGTACGATGGCACCGTGGAGCAGAGCGGGCACGGCCACGATCATCGGGATCACGACGAGCACGGCCACGAGGACGCGCACCCGGACGCGGGCGGTCACGGCCACGTCCACGGCCGGCCGGCGGCCACCACCCCGGGCGCGCTGCGCACCCTGGGGATCGCCTCGGTGGGCCTCGCCCTGGTGTCCGCCTCGGAGCTGGTGGTGTCGGCGCTGTCGGGCAGCGCGGCGGTGCTCGCCGACGGCCTCCACAACCTCGGCGACGTGTTCACCACGGTCGCCCTGGCCGGCGCCTTCCTGCTCAGCAACCGGGCCCCCACCCGCCGTTTCCCCTACGGCTACCACCGCGGTGAGGACCTCGCCGGCGTCGTCGTCCTGCTCCTCATCCTCGCCAGCGCGATCGCGTCGGGGGTGACCTCGATCGAGCACCTCCTCCACCGCTCGCCCCTGTCCCATCCCGGGCTCGCCCTCGCCGCCGCGCTGGTCGGCTTCGCCGGCAACGAGGCGGTGGCGCGCTACAAGACGGTGATGGGGCGGCGGCTGCGCAGCATGTCGCTGGTGGCCGACGGCCAGCACTCCAGGATCGACGGGCTGGCCTCGCTGGGGGCGGCGGTGGGCGTGGCCGGGGCCTGGGCGGGGATGCCCGTGCTCGACCCCGTCGCCGGCCTGGTGCTCACCGCGGTGATCGCGGTGGTGGCCGTCGACACCGCCCGCAACGTCACCGCCCGGCTGCTCGACGAGGCCGACGCCTCGCTGCTGGCGACCATCGAGGAGGTTGCCGCGGCCGCCCCGGGGGTGGTCTCGGTGTCGGACGTCAGGGCCCGCTGGACCGGCCGGAAGATGCGCGCCGAGCTGGTGCTCGCGGTGCCCCCGGACGAGACCGTGTCACGGGCGCACGCCCTCGGCGAGCAGGTCCGCCACGAGCTGTTCCACCGGATCGAGGGGCTGGCCGAGGTGGTGGTCCACCTCGACCCCGCCGGCGACGCGGAGGCGCACCAGGAGGTGCGCCACCACGAGGCCGGCTCGGGCTCGGGCTCGGGCGCCGGCTAGGCCTTCTTCGCCTTCTTCTTGGCGGGGGCCTTGGCGGTCTCCCTGAGCGACGCCGCCAGCGTGGTGCTGGGCGTGAACCGCGCCACCCGGCGCGCCGCCACCTGGACGGTCTCACCGGTGCGCGGGTTGCGGCCCACCCGGGCCGCGCGCTGCGCGGTCTTGAAGGTGCCGAACCCGTGGATGCGCACCTCGTCACCGGTCGCGAGCGAGGTGGCGAGGGTGTCGAAGAACCACTTGACCTCGTCCCGGGCCGCCACCATCGACATCTCGCCGTCGTTGGAGCGCACCCAGTCGGCCAGCCGCTCGGCAAGCACGTCGCGCGTGATGACACTCATGTCCGATGTCTCCGATACTGATGGCACGGCGCGGAATTGTAAGCACCGCAACGCATTTTGGACAACTGTACCCCTCTTGGACGAGGGCTGTCGCTAGCGCCACACCCGCTTCATGATCACGCGGGCGAGCTTCTCCGGGTCGTGGTGCGTCGAGATCCGCGGCGAGACGACGTCGGCGAGGATGAAGTGGACCGGACGCCGTGACGCCTTCTCACGATCGAACGCGACCCGGGTGATGCCCGCCTCGACCGCCGAGGGGGGCAGGGGAAGGCCGTGGTTGCTGTTGCAGATCACGTAGTCGAAGAGATTGCCGCCGACGTGCTTCTCGATGGCGTCGAGGTGCTCGCTCACGGTGAAACCGGTGGTCTCCCCCGGCTGGGTGGCGACGTTGCACACGTACACCTTGACCGCCGGGGAGGCCCGCAGCGCCTCCACCAGCCCGTCCACCAGCAGGTTGGGGAGGATCGAGGTGTAGAGCGAGCCGGGGCCGACCACGATCAGCTCGGCGTCGAGGATGGCGAGCTCGGCCTCGGGGTTGATCTGGGGCGACGGCGGGTCGAGGAAGACCCGGTCGATCGGCCCGGCGCCCTGGGGGATGCGCGACTCGCCGATGCGGATCTCGCCGCCCGCGTTGGCACACAGGACCACGTCCTGGAGGGTGCTCGGCATGATCTGGCCACGCACGCGCAGAACCCGTCCCGAGGCCTGGAGGGCGTGCTCGAAGTCGCCGGTGATCTCGGCCATCGCCATGATGAAGAGGTTGCCGAAGGAGTGGCCGCTCAGCGACCCCTCGCCGGTGAAGCGGTGGGAGAAGAGGCTGGTCATCAGCGGCTCGGTCTCCGCCAGGGCGGTGAGGCACTGGCGGAAGTCGCCCGGGGGCAGCACCTGGTACTCGGTGCGGAGCCGGCCGCTGGAGCCGCCGTCGTCGGCGACGGTGACGATCGCGGAGATGTTCCCGGTGTACTTCTTGATGCCGCGGAGCATCGAGCTCATCCCGGTGCCCCCGCCGATGGCCACCAGCCGCGGCCCCTTGGCGAGCAGGCGGTGGGTGTAGATCTGCTCGACCACGCCGCTGCCGCCCGACGACGCCAGCGGGAGGAAGGGGCCGAGGATCGACCGGCCCAGCCGGTAGAACGCGAAGCCGGCCACGCTGACGCCGAGCCCGAGGAAGAGCACCGCCCGTGCCCAGCGGGGCATGAACTGCAGGGTGAGCGGGCCGACGAAGCGGGGGAAGGCGAAGGTGGTGTAGGCGTCCTTGAGCGCGTAGCCGAAGGCCAGGCTGAGCAGCACGATGGCGGCGAAGAGCAGCAGCAGCCAGCGCTTGACGTTCAGCCCGGGGGTGAACCACCGCACCATCCCCTCGGGCCGGAGAGGAGGGGAGTCGGGCATCGGGGGTCGATTGTCCCACGACGCCGCCTCGGGCTCCGCGGCCGAGGGGGCGGGCTCGCCGGCCGGGGCGGCCCCGCTGACGGGCGGCTCCTCCGGGCGCTCCGGGGCGGGCACGGCGAGGCGCGCGCGCATGCTCAGAGGCCGGCCCCGGCGGGGGCGATGGGCGCGCGGGCCCGGAGGCGGGCGATGTCGTGGGTGGCCTCGATGTACCGCACCGTGCCCGAATACGAGCGCATCACCACGCTGTGGGTGCTGACCACGCCTCGACCGGCGAAGCGCACCCCCTGGAGGAGCTCGCCGTCGGTCACCCCGGTCGCCGCGAAGAACACGTTCTCGCCTCCGCACAGATCGTCGAGAGTCAGAACGCCGGTGTCCTTGCCCTCGGCACGCATCACCGCGCGCTCGCCCTCGTCACGCGGCGCCAGCCGGCCCTGCATGCCTCCGCCCACCGCCTTGACCGCGCAGGCGGCGAGCACCCCCTCGGGGGCGCCGCCGATGCCCCAGAGGACGTCGATGCCGGTGCGGTGCTCCATCGCCGCCCACAGCCCGGCGGCGATGTCGCCGTCGGGGATCAGCTTCACCCGCGCCCCGGCGGCGCGGATCTCGCGCAGCAGGCGCTGGTGGCGGGGGCGGTTGAGGACCACCACGGTCAGGTCCTCGACGTCGCGGCCCTCGGCCCGGGCGATCCGCTTCAGGTTGTTGGCCACGGTGTCGGTGATGTCGATGACCTTGTGCGCGCGGGGCCCGACGATCAGCTTCTCCATGTAGTAGCAGTGGGTGTGGAAGAGCGCGCCGCGCTCCGCCAGCGCCACCGTGGAGACCGCTCCGGGGAGGCCCCCGGCCACCAGCCGGGCACTGTCGATGGGGTCGACGGCGACGTCCACGGTGGGCGGGTTGCCGTTGCCCACGTTCTCCCCGATGTAGAGCATCGGGTTGTCGTCCTTCTCGCCCTCGCCGATCACCACCACCCCGTCCATGTCGACGTAGCCGAGGCTGCGTCGCATCGCGTCCACGGCGGCCTGCTCGGCCTCGTCGAGGAGGTCGCGGCCCATGAACCGCGAGGCGGCGATCGCCGCCCCCTCGGTGACCCGCACCAGCTCGAGCGCGAGGTTGCGGTCGATCGGGGTGCCGATGTCGCGGCGCTGGCGGGCTCTCGGCGGCATGGCAGCGGGATGATACGCGGAATCGGTGGCATCCCCGTCACGCCTCGGCTGCCCCCGGGCACTCCCCGCCGGGGAGCGCAGAATCACTCCGACGATGAGTCCCGATCTCTGCAGGCTCCACTATCGCGAGGCGGTCACCGGCTGCGCGGCCTGCGGGCGCGGGGTCTGCGCGAGCTGCCGGAGCGAGGCCGGCCTCTGCCCCCTCTGCGCCCGGCGGATCGAGGACGAGGCGGTGCTCGCCCGGGAGCGCCGCCGCTCGCGGATCGCGCTGCGCCGCGCCGGCATCGCCCTCCACGCCGAGCCGGGTGACCCGGTGGTCCTCCGCGAGGGACGGTTCCGGCTGCTGGTGCCGGTGCTCGGCGGGGGCGCCACCGCCGTCGTGGCCGCCGCCGTGTGCGCCGAGCTGGAGCGGCGCCTGGGGGTCGACGCCGCCCTCGCCGCGCTGCTCTGCGCCGCCGTGGTCGGGGTCAGCGTGCGCCTCGCCCTCGGCGGGGTCTCGCGCACCGCGGGGGTGATCGCCGCCGCGCTCTGCGTCACCGCGGCGCTGGCGGGGCGCTGGTGGGCGGGGGCGTACGTCGAGGGCGGCGGCGCCGGGGTGGGGCTGCGCAGCCTCTCCGACTGGGTGATCTCCCACGGTGCTCTGGTGCCGGCCCTCTACGCGGCCGCCGCGGTGCTCGCATACGGTGCCGCCGCGGGGCACCGGGCTGTCTGAGTTGGCTCCGGCTGCTAGCATGCCGGTTCCGGGGAGGGCAACCGCCCATCCCGCGACAACAGGGACACCTTCGATGGCCGACGACATCCTCGACCGGGTGCGCAGCTTCGCAACCCGCGGTGACGAGCAGCCGGCGGAGGAGGCCGCCGAGGAGCCGGCCGGCACCGAGACGCCCGAGACGGCAGCCGAGCAAGGAGCGCAGCAGGAGATGGCGATGAGCGATGCCCAGGCGGGCCCCGGGGTCCAGGAGGGCGGCGCCGCCCCCACCACCGGCCGCGGAGGCGGCGCGCTGGGCCCGGCGGGGATCATCCGGGCCTGCCCCATCCCGTCCGGAGCGGTGATCTTCGGCGAGCTCACCTCCGCCTTCGTCGACGGGAGCCGCCTGGTCCGCTTCCTCGCCGAGCGCCGCCACACCGGCGCGGTCGTCGACGCCGGCCGCACCCGGGTGCAGGTCGCCCTCCTCCACGAGGGCGCCGCGGTCGGGCTGGTGGCGGTCGGCGACGGGGCCACCCGCCGGGTCGACACCCTGTCCCTCTCCGCCCCGGGGTCGGCGGACGAGCATCAGCTCACCGTGCTCACCTACCGGCCGGAGATCACCCTGGCGCTGGCCCAGCTGATCAACATGCCGGAGCGCTTCGATCGGATGCACGGCTCCTTCGTCGACCTCCCCGCGCTGCTCTCGTTCCTGCGCCGGGAGCGGGCCAACGGCGCGGTGCGGGTCACCACCGGCGAGGACGCGGGGGTCATCCTGCTGCGCGCCGGCGAGGTGCTCGGTGGCTACACCCGGCACCTGCCCGAGCTGGACGACGAGGAGGTCGTGTTCCCGCTCGCCAAGGCCGCCGACGCCGAGGTCGACGTGTGTGTCGGTGCGCTGTCGCTGCCACCCCCCTCGATCCCGGTGGCGTCCATCCTCGGCTGATCCGGGAACCCGGGTGCCGCCGCTCCGGCTCCTCATCGCGCTGGCGACCGCGCTGCTGGCGCTGCTCGCCGCCTGCGGTGGCAGTCCCGCGGGCGGTCCCGGCAGTCACGACAGTCCCGAGGGCGCGGTGCGCGGCTTCCTCGGCGCGGTGGCGGCCAACGACGTCAACGAGGCGCTCAACTGGATCCCGCCGGCGCAGCGCACCCAGGCGTCGAACCTCCTCAACGGCAGGGAGGGGGTGAAGGTGTCCTTCCGGGTGGAGCACGTCGAGGTCGGCGCCGCCACCGTCGACCGCGACCATCCCGACCAGGCGATGGTCCCGGTCAAGGGCCAGGCGTCGGCCTGCGTCAACGGCGGCTCCGGCGACCTCGCCTCGCTGAACACCTGTTTCCCCTTCTCGAAGTTCGCCCAGACGGCGGGGTCCGACCAGGTCTCCTGCGTGCGCATCGGCGGCCAGTGGTACGTCGACATCGGCTCCGGCAGCGACGCCCCCGCCCCCGAGCCCTCGCCGTCCCCGACCCCCGCGGGCGGGTCCCCCAGCCCGCACGGCTGAGCGCGCCGCGACACCGGCGTCAGGGCGGCGCCGAGCGAACGTGACGCGTCCCGAAGTGGGCGAGGCGTACCATTGACCCTCCGGTCGCACCCCGCGGGGAGGCGCGGGTCGCTGTCGCGGAGGTTGTCGTGAGCCTGTCGGAGCCACCATGGCGTCGCTGCGTTGATCTTTCTCAGCGACTTCCTGCGCGCCGACGTGGTCGACGTCCATCAGAGGACCGTCGGCAAGGTCCGTGACCTGATCGTGCGCATGGGCGATCCGTACCCCACGGTCATCGCCCTCGCGGTGCGCGGTCACTCGGCCCCGGCGACCATCGACTGGAGCGTGGTCCGCGCCTGGGAGAACCGCGAGATCAGCCTCGGCGTCGGCGCCGCCGACCTCAGGGAGCACGAGCCCGTGCCCGAGGAGGTCTGGCTGAGCCGCGACATCCTCGACAAGCAGATCGTCGACACCGACGGCCGCCGGGTGGTGCGGGTCAACGACCTCCAGCTCCAGCAGAGCAACGGCTCGGTGCTGCTGGTGGGGGTGGACATCGGCACCCGCGGACTGCTCCGCCGGCTCAACGCCGAGCACGTGGGCCGGCGGCTGCGCCGACTCGCCGGCGGCGACCTCCCCCAGCGGCTGATCAGCTGGGACGCGGTCGACACGCTGCACAGCGACGAGCGCTCGGTGAAGCTGCGCATCAGCCACCGCAAGCTCTCGAAGATGCATCCCGCCGACATCGCCGAGATCGTCGGCCAGCTCGGCGGCCGCGACCGGGAGGCGATCTTCGCCAGCCTCGACGACGAGATCGCCGCCGACACCCTCGAGGAGTCGTCCGACGAGGTGCAGGCGCAGATCCTCGCCCGGCTCGACGACGAGCGCGCCGCCGACATCCTCGAGGCGATGTCGCCGGACGAGGCCGCCGACCTGCTCGCCGACCTCCCCGAGGAACGCCGCGAGCAGCTGATCGCCAAGATGGAGGCCGAGGAGGCCGAGGACGTCGAGGAGCTGCTCGCCTACGGTGAGGACACCGCCGGCGGCCTGATGACCACCGAGTACGTGGCCATCCCCGCCAGCCTCACCGCGGCCGAGGCGATCGACCGCCTCCGCGAGCTCGAACCCGACGCCGAGTCGATCTACTACGTGTACGTGATCGACGACGACGAGCGGCTGCTCGGGGTGCTGAGCCTCCGCGACCTCATCGTCGCCAAGCCGGCGACCCCGATCGCCGACCTGATGATCAAGCGGGTCATCGCCGTGCCCCTCGACGCCCGGCCTGAGGACGTGGCCGCGGTGATCGCCAAGTACAACCTCCTCGCCGTCCCGGTTGTGGACGACGACGACCGTATCCAGGGGATCGTCACCATCGACGACGCCCTCGACACGGTCATGCCCGCCGGGCTGAAGCGGAGGGCCAGGGCGCTGTGACCACCCCGCGGATTCCGCACCCGGCCACGGCGAATTCGCGGGGGCCCCGGTGGTGAGCCGGCGGCGGTGCGATGAAGACGCCCCCTCAGACCGCCGCCCTGCGCCGCAAGGCCGAGGAGGCGATCGCGGCGCGCCGTGAGCGCCGGTCCGCCCATCCCCGCCGCTTCGCCGGGGCGCGCAAGTACCTGGCGATCATCGGCCCCGGCCTGATCGTCGCCAATGCCGGCAACGACGCCGGCGGCATCTTCACCTACAGCAACACCGGGTCCAAGTACGGCCTCAACCTGCTCTGGACCTTCCTGCCCATCCTGCTCGCGCTGATCGTCACCCAGGAGATGGTGGCCCGGCTCGGCTGCGTGACCGGCAAGGGGCTGATGGACCTGATCCGCGAACGCTTCGGGGTGCGCTGGACGCTCTTCGCCTCGGTGGTGGTGATCGTCGCCAACGGCGGCACCGTGCTCGCCGAGTTCGCCGGCATCGGGGGCGCGCTGGGCCTGCTCGGCGTGCCCCTGCCCGTCGCCGTGCTGAGCGCGGCGCTGATGATCGGGGTGCTGGTGCTGCGCGCCAACCGCCGGCTGGTGGAACGGGTGTTCCTGGCGATGGGGCTGACCTTCGTCAGCTACATCGTCACCGCATTCATGGTGCCCCACAGCTGGGCCGAGGTCGCCCACGCACTGGTGGTCCCCACCCTCTCCCATCCGCCGATCCGCCCCGGCGCCACCTCCTACACCACCGACGTCATCACCCTGATCGGCACCACCATCACGCCCTACATGCAGCTCTTCCTGCAGTCGTCGATCGTCGACAAGGGCACCTCGGAGAAGGAGCTGGGCTACGCCCGCGCCGACGTGATCAGCGGGTCGGCGTTCGCGGTGATGGTGGCGATCTTCATCGTCATCACCACCGCCTACACGCTCAACAGGGCGGGTTTCGCCGGGCAGGACCTGAGCAGCGCCACCGACGCCGCCCGCGCGCTCCAGCCCCTGGCCGGCGCCCACGCCACCCAGCTCTTCGCCATCGGCCTGCTCGGCGCCTCGCTGCTGGCGGCGGCGGTGCTGCCGCTGAGCACCGCCTTCGTCGTCTGCGAGGCCTTCGGGGCCGAGCGCAGCGTCCAGAGCCGCTTCGGCGAGGCGCCGCTCTTCTTCGGCCTCTTCATCCTGCTGCTCGCGACCGGTGCGATCACCGTGGCGCTGCTCGGACCCTCGTCGATCGCCGCGGTGGCGATCGGCACCCAGACCCTCGACGGCGTGCTGCTGCCGGTGCTGCTGGTGTTCATCCTCATCCTCGCCAACGACCGGCGGCTGCTCGGCCGCTACCGCAACGGGCCGGTCAACAACGCGATCGCCGGGGCGCTCACGGTGGTGCTCTCGGCGCTGACCGCCTACCTGGTGCTGACCACGCTCACCGGGCTGTAGGGGCGCCGTCCCGGGACACCGGGGGGTCGAGCAGTCCCTCGGGTCCGAAGCGGGAGATCGCCTGGGCGGCGCGGGCCAGCCCGGCGTCGAGGGCCTCGACGAGGTGGTCGAGCGGGTCCAGCTCGGCGCGGGCGCAGGCGCCGAGGAAGCCGCCCGCGAGGGCGTCGCCGGCGCCGGTGGGATCGACCACCGCGCCCACCGGGTGGGCGGCGCGCTCCACCACCTCGGTGGCGGTCACGCAGGCTGCTCCCAGCGGGCCCGCCTTCACCACCACCACCCGCAGCCGGCTCCGGCCGCAGAGCGCCGCCGCCGACTCCCGCCACTCGGCGGCGGGCCTGTCGCTGAGCGCGGCGAGCTCGGTCCGGTTGAGGAAGAGGACGTCGGCGCTCTCCGCCACCTTCACGACGCGGTCGCGCTCAGGGCCGCCGATGTACACGGTCATGCTGTCGGCGCCGACCACCCGCGCCCCCGACTGGGCGAGCGCCTCGAGCTGAGAGGCCGGCGGCATGCTCCCCAGGAAGAGCACCTCGGCGGCGGCGGCGATGCCGTCCAGCCGCGGTCGCCAGGAGGCGTACGCGCCCGCCTCGGCGTGCTCGCAGGCGGTCACCCAGCGCTCGAAGTCGTGAATGGCGCGCCAGCGGAAGGTGGGCTCGCCACTGACCTCGAGGCCGTCGAGGTCGACCCCCGCGCCGCCGGCGATCTCGCGCAGCCGGGCCTCGCCGTCACGGCCCACCACCCCGACGATGCGCACCGGTGCGAAGGGGGCGGCGGCGAGCGAGAAGTAGACCGCCGAGCCGCCCTGCAGATCGGTGGCGCGGCCCGCCGGGGTGGTGACGTCGTCGATGGTCACCGTCCCGGTCGCCGTGATCGCCCAGGCCACCCCTCCCGGTTCCGGCTCAGCCGGCGTCGGCAGGGCTGCCCGCGACCGAGCGCGCGGGGGAGGCGGGGGCGAAGAGGGGGATGATCCGCGCCGTCCGCGGCCGCCGCTCGTCGAGGCGGTGGCGGCAGATCTCCGCCTGGGCCGCGAAGAGCGCGTCGCTGGCGTGGTCGGGGCGCCGGCTCGAGCCCAGCCCGTCGCGGAGCGCCGGGTCGATCTCGCCGACGAAGCGCACCACCGAGGCCCACACCTGGCCGGGAAGGAGGGCGTATCCGCGCACCCGGCACTCCTCGACGAGGTCGAGGATGAGGTCGGACTCGCGCAGCCGGCTGTGCCAGCGCAGCTCGCGCTCGCGCCGGAACGACGCCAGCCGGCGGAGGTTCTCGAGCTCGGCCGCGGTCCGCGCGAGCGGGCCTGCGAAGCGGGACGCCGCGTGCTGGAGCATCGCCGCATTGTAGTACCCGACCCGCGCGGATCCCCCCCTGCCCGAACGCCTCAGCGCGCGGCCGCGGAGCGGGGGTAGCAGATCGAACGCCAGCCGTCGGGGGCGGCGACGAGGTGGACAGTTCGTGACAGCGTGGCCGCCCGCGCGGTGGACAGGCGCACCCGGTAGTCGACCTCCAGCTCGGCGACGTCGCGGTGGACGCAGCCGCCGTCCTCGTCGACCCACTCGGCGAGGTAGCGCACCTCGCGGACCAGCAGGCCGAGCAGGTTCCCGGCGGACGCCGCCTGCTCGGCGGCGAAGGCCTCGGCGGAGCCCCAGCGGTCCTGGCAGGCGGAGGCGAGCAGCGTGAAGGCGCCGTCGAAGTGGCCCTCGCGGAGCAGCTCGACGAACCGCTCCTCGGAGCCGGCGGGCCCCGCGCCGGGGGCGGTGCCGGCGTCGCGGCATCCCGGCGGCGGTGGCGGCGCGTCCCGGGCGGCGAGCATTGCGGCGACCTTGCGCCCCACCGACTCGCCCTCGGCGGCGCCGCCGGAGGCCTCGACCAGGGTGCTCGCCGTGCCCGTGGTCCGCGACCAGAAGGTGCGGGTCTGGGGGTCGACGAGGACGGTGTCGGGATCGGCGACCGGATCGGCGTCGACGAGAACCGGAAACGCCTCTCGCCAGCGGCGCAGCAGATCGGTCAGCACGGAAGCCGGGGAACCCGCATGCGGGTCCTAGGGTACCCCGCCCCGGCCCGGAGCGTCACCCGCCTCCGATCGCCAGCACCCGCTGCAGCTCGGCGGAGTCGACGGTGCCCGCGGCGAGGAGCACCTCGAGCTCCTCGCGGAGCTCGATCAGGCGGTCGACGGGGAGGTCGCCGAGCAGCGCCTCGAGCTGGTCGAGGCGGCGCAGCACCCCCTCGTCGACGCGCACCGGGGCGGCGGGCCGCCGGCGCGCCGGCCGGGCCGCCGGCTTCGGGGTCGCCGCCGCGGCCCGCTCGCGGGGCGCCCGCCGGGGCGCGGGAGCCGGCGGCCCGCCGAAGAGCGCGTCCGCGCTCGGCACCTCAATCCGTCGGGGCACGCCGCAGCACCTCCTCCGCCAGCTGCCGGTAGGCCCGGGCGCCGGGGGAGCGCCCATCGTACTCGAGGATGCTCACGCCCCCGGCGCTGGCCTCGGGGAAGCGCACCGAGGTGCGGACCACGGTGTCGAAGACGAGCCCGCCGAAGCGCTCGCGCACCCGGCTGAGCACCTCCTCGCTGTGCACCGCCCGCCCCCGCTGCATGGTGCCGAGGATGCCGCCGACCCGCAGGCCGGGGTTGAGGGTGGAGCGCACCGAGGCGACGGTCCCGAGCAGCGCCCGCATGCCCCCCAGGGCGAGGAAGTCGAGCTGCAGGGGAACCAGCACCTCGCCGGCGGCGGCGAGCGCGTTGACGGTGAGCATCCCCAGGGTCGGAGGGCAGTCGACCACCATCGCGTCGAAGCGGTGGTGGAGGGGCTGGAGCGCGGTGCGCAGCCGCAGCCCCCCGGCGGGTGCCGAGGCCAGCCCGGGCTCGACCTCGCCGAGCCGCGCCGAGCCGGTGAGCAGCCACACCCGGGGGCGGGGGCGGCGCAGCACCTCCTCCGCGGCGGCGGCGCCCTCGAGGCACTCGCCCAGCCCGGGGCCGCCCTCGTCCGGGAACGCGCCGCACATCACCGTCAGCGCGGCCTGGGGGTCGAGGTCGACGAGCAGCACCCGCAAACCGGTCTCGGCGAGCGCGAATCCGAGGTTCTGGGTGGTGGTGCTCTTGCCCACGCCGCCCTTCTGATTGGCGATGGCGATCACCCGGGACACCGGCTAGAGCACCGGTGGCGGCGTGGTCGGGAGGGGGGCGGGACGGCGGGGCGCCGGCGGCTCGACGCCGTCCCGCTCCAGCCGGTCGCGGACGAAGCCGCGCATCGCCTCGAGCGGGACGCCCATCGGGCAGACCGCGGCGCCCCTGCCCCAGTCGACGGCGTCGAGCGGGAGGTCGCGGGTCGCCCACAGCTCGGGGAGGCTGCGGGTGAGCTGCGAGGCGAGCCGCTCGGGCCGGACGTAGCCGGCCCGCGGGGTGGCGAGGCCACAGAGCCCGCAGCCGACACAGCGCCCGTGGGCGGCGAGCTGCGCGCGCTCGCCCGGGGTGACCGCGGTGATCCGGTCGGGGCCGTAGAGGGCCTCGAACCGGGCCAGGCCGGCGCCCGCCGAGCGGTGGATCACGAGCTCGGCGCCGCGGCGGGCCAGGTGGCGGCCGTACAGGGCGCCGAGGCGGCCGAGGGCGGTGGCGCGGCGCAGCCGCGGACGCTCAGACATCGCCCATCGCGCAGAGCGCCCCCCGGTACAGCTCCTCCTGGGCGAGCGCGGGCCCGCGGAGCACCGCGGGCCGGTCGCGCCAGCGGCTGTCGAGGAAGTCGCGCACCTCCTCCTCGGTGCGCCGCTGGCTCCATCCCCGCTCCTGGGCCATCACCCGGGCCGCCGGCCACGCGCAGCGCATCCCCAGGCAGGCGCCGCCGGTGCAGCGGGTGCGCCGGTAGAGGTCCTGGAGCCGCTCCACCTGCTCGTGGCGGACGGAGTGGCGCACCTCGGCGACGGTCACCGGCTCGCACTCGCAGAGCAGCGCCCGCCGCTCGTCGACGGGGGCGGCGGCGAGCAGGGCCTCGGCGCCGTCGCCGTGGCGGCCGGCGAGCCGTGCGGCCACCACGAGCGGCAGCCCGAAGCGGCCGGCGAGGCCGGGCACGTCCACCGGCGAGCCGCCCCCGGGGAGGGGCAGCAGGTGGGTGCGGCAGGCCACGGCCGGGCGCCCCAGCACGCGCAGGATCACGTCGACGGTGTCCTCGGCCATCTTCCGGAACATCGACATCTTGCCGCCGACGACGGTCACCAGTCCGGCCGCCCCCTCGGCGCGGTGGTCGACCACCCGATAGTCGCGGGTGAGGTCGTCCTCGTAGCGGTGCCACTGGTGGAGGGTGGGGCGGAGCGCGGCGTTGGCGTGGGCGATGCGGTGCTCGCGGATGGTCGGGAGGATGCGCTCGGTGGCCTGCAGGATGTACTCGATCTCGTCGCCGGTGACCTCGAGCTGCTCGGGATCGGCGTAGCAGTCGTCGTCGGTGGTGCCGAGGATGGTGGCGTTGGCGTGGGGCACCAGGAGCAGGCCGCGGCCGTCGACCGCCTCGAGGGCGAGCGCGACGTTGGTGATCCGCCGGTCGTAGACGAGGTGCACGCCCTTGGCGGGCCGCAGCCGCAGCCGCACCCCCGCCATCGCGCAGAGCTCGGACGCCCACGGGCCGGTGGCGTTGCAGACCGCCCGCGCCGCCACCGTCTCCTCGGCACCGCCCAGCCGCGAGCGCAGCCGCACCCCCTGCACCGCGCCGCCCTCGCGGCTCACCCCCACCACCTCGGTCCAGGTGCGCAGCTCGGCGCCGGCGTCGCGCGCGGAGAGCGCGTTGAGGGTGACCAGCCGGGTGGGGTCGACGCCCCACTCGTCCATGGTCAGCGCCCCCACCAGGTCGGGGGTGAGCCCGGGCTCGAGCCGGAGCGCCTGGTCCCGGGTGAGGCGCACGTGGGGCCGGCCCGCCTTGTACGGCTGGTAGCGGTCGTAGGCCTCGAGCCCGACCTCGGTGGTCTCCATGCCTCGCTTCGCGCCGGGGAGGACGGGGATGAGGAAGACCACCGGAAAGAGGAGGTGGGGCGCGATCCGCTGGATGTGCCCGCCGTCGACGCAGGAGAGCCGGGTCGTCTCCCAGTCGCGCTCCAGGTAGCGGATGCCCCCGTGGATCATCCCGCTGCTGCCCCAGGTGGTCCCCGAGGCGAGGTCGCGCTGCTCGACCAGGAGCACTCGCAGACCCCGGAGGGCGGCGTCCCGGGCCACGCCGGCCCCGGTGATGCCGCCCCCGACGACGACCACGTCGTAGGGCTTGGTGCCGGGCATGGGCGCATTGTGCCCGCCGCCCCCGCTTCGGCGGCTTCTCGTCAGCGCCCCGAACCCAGCCGCCTGGGTAGGATGCTGTGATGGAGAGCGTGCGCGGGGTGATCATCGTGGCCGAGGACGAGGGACGGGTGGCCCAGGTGGTCACCAGCCGCCTGGGCTCGGACGGCCACGAGGTCCACTGGGTCCGCACCGCCCGCGACGTGCGCACCGAGCTGCTGGAGCGGCCCTGCGACCTGCTCCTCCTCGACGTCAGCCTCGAGACCGACGGCCTGGAGCTGCTCCAGGCGCTGCGCTTCTCGCCCCAGGCGCCGCGGGGCGGCATCGTGATGCTCGCCGACCGCGAGGACATCAGCAGCCAGGAGCGGGCCCAGCAGCTCGGCGCCGCCGCGGTGCTCAGCAAGCCGCTCGACCCCGCCGGGCTCTCGGCGACGGTCCGCGACCTGCTGGAGTGCATGTAGCCCGCTGACTAGGACAGGGCGCGGAGGGCCACGAAGGCGACGCTGGTGGCCGCCCAGAAGGCGATCAGGCCGCCCACGTGGAGCGGCACCGGTCCGGGCTCCCTGTACCACGCCGCGATCCGCGGCCCGGTCATCGCCGTCACCGCGCAGAGGTCGATGAGCGCGAAGAGCGCCACCCCGAGGAGCGGCGGCAGATCGAGGCCGGCGTGGGCGGTGATCTCGTCGACGGCGACCGACACCACCGCCAGGGCCACGTCCATCAGCAGCAGGACGATCTGGGCGCGGCGCACCCAGGCGCGGCGGCGGGTGAGCAGGGTGCCGACCACGAAGAGGGCGGCGGCGAGCGACGCCGAGGCGAGCGCGGCGAGGACCTGCGACAGCACGGAGACGTGGACGGTCCTGCCGTGGACGATGACGTCGGCGCCGAAGGCGGTGATCGCCCCGAAGAGGGCGAGGATGCCCCGCACCATGTCCCAGGTATAGACGAGCAGCAGCGCGGTGGGGCGGCGCGCCGTCTCCTCCCCGGCGCTGCTGGTGGGCATCACCCCGCTAGGCTACCGGGGTGCCGTACACGATCGCCGTCCTCGAGGGCGACCAGACCGGGCAGGAGCTCCTCGAGGAGGCGCTCCGGGTCCTCGACCCGGCGGTGATCGGCGTCCAGCTCGAGCTGCAGCGCTTCGACCTCTCCCTGGAGAACCGGCGCCTCACCGAGAACCGGGTGGTGCTCGAGGCCGCCGCGGCGATGGTCGGTTGCGGCTACGGCATCAAGGCGGCCACGGTCACCCCGGAGAACCGCGGCGACGTCGGCAGCCCCAACGCCATCCTCCGCGAGCAGGTGGGCGGCCGGGTGATCGTGCGCACCGGCCGGCGCATCCCCGGGGTGGCGCCGCTCGGCGGGGTCAGCGCCCCCATCAGCGTGGTGCGGATGGCGGTGGACGACGCCTACGGCGCCACCGAGTGGCGCGAAGGCAGCGGCGTCGACGAGATCGCCTACCGGACCGAGCGGGTGACCCGGTCGACCTGCAGGATCGTCGCCGAGTTCGCCTTCCAGCAGGCGGAGCGCACCCGCGCGCGGGTGTTCGGCGGCCCCAAGTTCACGGTCTCGCCGGTCTACGAGGGGATGCTGAAGGAGGAGATGGACGCCGCCGCGCTGCGCCACCCCGAGACCGGCTACGAGCCCCAGCTGATCGACGCCACCTACGCGCTGCTGCTGTCCCAGGACGGCGATCCGCTGGTGATCCCCGCCCTCAACCGCGACGGCGACTGCCTCAGCGACTTCGTGCTCCAGCTCTTCGGCAGCATCGCCGGCGCGGAGTCGATCCTGCTCGGCTTCGAGGGCGACGGCACCACCCCGAAGGTGGTGATGACCGAGGCGCCCCACGGCACCGCGCCGGGGCTGCAGGGCCGCAACGTCGCCAACCCGATGGCGATGATCCTCGCCGGCGCCTCGCTGCTCGGCTTCATCCCCGACCGCCAGTGCCGCACCGCGTCGCGGGCCATCTACGAGGCGGTGTTCGAGACCGTCCGCGCCGGGGTGCGCACCAGCGACCTCGGCGGCCACGCGCTGACCGACGAGTTCACCGCCGCGGTCATCGACCGGGTGCACGGGAAGCTGGAGGTGTGGGACAGCCTCGGCGTCGAGTAGCCCCGTTCGGGCGGGGAGCGCGGCGGGATCCGCGCCTATACTCGGCCGACCAGCCACGCGCCAGCAGGGACCGCCGGTGGATATCCTCGCCGTCATCCGCGAACGCGCCGGGGAGTACGACTGCCCGGTGTGCCACCGGACGCTCGACGGCTGCGGGCTCAGCCTCGTCAAGGACGAGTCCCCCGTGTACACCGTGCAGGTGTCCTGCGCCCACTGCAGGGTGACGTTCGTGGTGGTGCTCCACGTGCGCCACGAGCGGCGGCGGCGGCGACCGCAGGCCCCGTCCCCGCCCCCGGCGCCGCCGATCGGCGCCGACGAGGTCCTCGACGTCCGCGAGCTGCTCCGCGGCCACACCGGCCCGCTCACCGAGCTGCTCCGCCGCTGACTCGCGATCCGGCGCCGCTCCTACACTGGCACCATGAGCGCGCCGGTCTATCTGGACCATGCGGCGACCACCCCGGTCGCCCCCGAGGTGCGCGCGGCGATGCTGCCCTTCCTCGGCGAGGTCTTCGGCAACCCCTCCTCGGCCCACGCCGCCGGCAGGGTGGCGCGCGAGGCGGTCGACGACGCCCGCGCCCGGGTGGCGGCGGCGCTCGGCTGTGCCCCCGCGGAGATCGTCTTCACCTCCGGCGGCAGCGAGGCCGACAACCTCGCCCTCCGGGGCGCCCTCGACCGCCACTCGTCCCGGGGCCGTCACCTCGTGGTCACCGCCATCGAGCACGACGCGGTGCTGAAGACCGCCGAGGAGCTGGCCGGCTGGGGCAGGTGCGAGATCACCGTGGTGCCCTGCGACCGCCACGGGGTCGTCGACCCCGAGGCGGTGGGCGACGCGGTCCGGACCGACACCGTGCTGGTCTCGGTGATGCTCGCCAACAACGAGGTCGGCACGGTGCAGGACGTGGCCGCCGCGGCCGAGGCGGCGCGGCGGCGCAACCCCGCCGTGCTGGTGCACACCGACGCGGTGCAGGCGCTGGGTCGGCTGCCCGTCGACGTGCGCGCGCTCGGCGTCGACCTCGCCTCGATCACCGCCCACAAGGTGTACGGGCCGAAGGGGGCGGGCGCCCTGTACGTGCGCCGGGGCGTCCCCATCGCCGCCCAGGTGAGCGGCGGCGGCCAGGAGCGCGCCCGCCGCAGCGGCACCGAGAACGTCGCCGCCATCGCCGGGCTGGCGGCGGCGGTCGACCTCGTCGAGGCCGAGCGCGAGCGCGAGATGCCCCGGCTTGCCCGGCTCTCGGAGCGCCTCGTCGAGGGCGTCCTCGAGGGCGTGGCCGACGCCGTGCTCACCGGCCGCGGCGCCCCCCGGCTGCCGAGCTTCGCGACCTTCGCCTTCGCCGGCCTCGAGACCGAGATGCTGCTCACCCTCCTCGACCGCCACGGGATCGAGGCCTCGGGGGGCTCGGCCTGCTCCAGCGGCGCGCAGATGCCGTCCCACGTGCTCCTGGCCATGGGCCTCCCCCCCGGAGTGGCCGGCGGAGCGCTCCGCTGCACCCTCGGCCGCGCCACCACCGAGGAGGAGGTCGACCTCGCCGCCCGCGAGATCGTCGCCGCGGTCGTCCGCTTGCGCTCCGCCGCCTCTGTCGTCTAGCAACCCCGGCGAGCTATAATCCTGACCATGGCGGTCGGAAATTCGCGCAATGCCTCCTTCTCGATGCGAGTCTCCTCCAAGGCCCACTACGGGCTGCGGATGATGACCGAGTTCGCGAAGGCGTACGGACAGGGTCCGCTCAGCCTCGCCGAGGTGGCCCGGGTCGAGCACCTGCCCCTCGCGTACCTCGAGCAGCTCGCCGGCCCGCTGCGGCGGGGCGGCCTGATCGAGGCCACCCGGGGGGCTCACGGCGGCTACGTCCTGTGCCACCGCCCCGAGGACATCACCGTCCTCGACGTCATCGCCCTCGTCGAGGGTGAGGTGGCCCCGGTGGAGTGCGTCGCCCACGGCTACGAGGCGGGCTGCTGCGTGCGCGAGACCGACTGCGCCTCCCGGACCCTCTGGCAGCGGCTCAAGCAGAGCGTCGACGCGGTGCTCAGCGGCACCACCCTCGCCGAGCTGGTGTGCGAGCGCGCGCCGGTCACGATGTTCATCCCGCTCGAGGACGTGCGCGACCACTCCTCGAGCGCCCACCTCCACGAGGCAGCTCATGTCTGACACCGCCCGGCTCGTCGTCGAAGGCCTGCGCGCCACCGTCGAGGGGAAGGAGATCCTCAACGGGGTCGACCTCGTCGTCCCCGCCGGCGAGATCCACGCGCTCATGGGGCCGAACGGCTCCGGCAAGAGCACGCTCGCCTACACCCTCATGGGCCATCCCAACTACGCGGTGACGGGCGGATCGGCCACCTTCGGCGGCACCGACCTCCTCCCCCTGGCGGCGGACGAGCGGGCCCGGCTCGGCATCTTCCTCTGCTTCCAGTACCCCACCTCCATCCCCGGCGTCTCGGTGGTCAACTTCCTTCGCGCCGCGCTCAAGGCGCAGGGCAAGGAGATGCCCGCCCGTGAGTTCCTGCGCACCCTCTCCACGGTGATGCGCGACCTCAACATCGACGAGAGCTTCCGGAGCCGGTACATCAACGACGGCTTCAGCGGCGGCGAGAAGAAGCGCATGGAGATCCTCCAGCTGGCGCTGCTGCGACCCAGGCTGGCGATCCTCGACGAGACCGACTCCGGGCTCGACGTCGACGCGCTGCGCACCGTGGCCGAGGGGGTCGGCAAGGTGGCCGGACCGGACATGGGCCTGCTGGTGATCACCCACTACCCACGCATCCTCGAGTACCTGCGTCCCGACGTGGTTCACGTGCTCCACCGGGGGCGCGTCGTCGTCTCCGGCGGCCACGACCTGGCCAGGCGCATCGAGAGCGACGGCTACGACCCCATCCTGGGTGCCGGCACCGCCGGTACGGCAGCTCGGAACCAGACGAAGGGAGCCCTCTGATGGCAGTCGAAGCACACGAGCTGACCAAGGACTACAAGTTCGGGTTCCACGACATCGACGTCTCCGTCTTCCGCTGCGAGAAGGGGCTGTCGGCGGAGGTCGTGGCCGCGATCAGCGCGCACAAGAACGAGCCCGAGTGGATGCTGAAGTTCCGCCTCAAGGCGCTCGCCCACTTCTACAAGCGGTCGATGCCCAGCTGGGGCGCCGACCTGAGCGGCATCGACTTCGACAACATCTACTACTACGTCAAGCCGACCGAGGAGCAGAGCCGGAGCTGGGACGACGTCCCCGACTCGATCCGGCAGACCTTCGACAAGCTCGGCATCCCGGAGGCGGAGCGCAAGTTCCTCGCCGGCGTGAGCGCCCAGTACGACTCCGAGGTGGTGTACCACAGCATCCGTGAGGACCTCGACAAGCTCGGCGTCCTCTTCGGAGACTGCGACACCGGCCTCCGCGAGCACCCGGAGATCTTCCGCAAGTACTTCGGCACCGTGATCCCCGCCAACGACAACAAGTTCGCGGCGCTGAACAGCGCGGTGTGGTCGGGCGGCTCGTTCGTCTACGTGCCCAAGGGGGTGCGCGTCGACATCCCGCTGCAGGCCTACTTCCGGATCAACTCCGACAACATGGGCCAGTTCGAGCGGACGCTGATCATCGCCGACGAGGGGTCGTACGTCCACTACATCGAGGGCTGCACGGCGCCGACGTACTCGAGCGACTCGCTGCACTCCGCGGTGGTCGAGATCATCGCCCACAAGGACGCCCACGTCCGCTACACGACGATCCAGAACTGGTCGAACAACGTGTACAACCTGGTCACCAAGCGGGCCGTCGCCTACGAGGGTGCCCGGGTCGAGTGGATCGACGGCAACCTGGGCAGCAAGGTGACGATGAAGTACCCGGCGATCTACCTCATGGGCGAGCACGCCCACGGGGAGGTGCTGTCCGCCGCCTTCGCGGGCGAGGGTCAGCACCAGGACGCCGGCTCGAAGTGCGTCCACGTCGCCTCCAACACCACCAGCAACGTGGTCTCCCGCTCGATCTCCAAGGACGGCGGCCGCACCTCGTACCGCGGCCACATCAAGGTCCACGAGAAGGCCACCGGGGTGAAGAGCAGCGTCCGCTGCGACGCCCTGCTGCTCGACGAGAACTCGCAGAGCGACACCTACCCGTACATGGACATCGACAGCCCGGACGTCACCATCGGCCACGAGGCCACGGTGAGCAAGATCGGCGACGAGCAGATCTTCTACCTGATGTCGCGCGGCCTCAGCGAGGGCGACGCCACTGCGCTCATCGTCAACGGCTTCTTCGAGCCGTTCGTCAAGGAGCTGCCGATGGAGTACGCGCTCGAGCTCAACCGTCTGCTGGCGGTGCAGATGGAGGGTTCGGTGGGATGACCGGGTTCACCCCATCCGTCCGCCGGGCTCGGAGGCGGTCGAAGGCCTGATGGCGACCCAGCTGCAGACCCCCGGGGCGATCGGCCCGGAGGCGGTCACGACACGTGTGGAGGCGGCCGGCCGCTGGCTGGCCGAGCGGCGCCGTGCCGCCTGGGACGCATACACCGCGCTCCCCATGCCCGACCGCAACAACGAGGACTACCGGCGCACCGACGTGTCCGGCCTGCGCCCCGACGAGTTCATCGCCGACCCGGGCGAGACCGGTCACGGCGCCGGCCTGCTGGCGACCCTGCGGGAGATGCGGGCGCAGATCGCGCCCGAGGCCGCCTTCGTGGCCACCACCCGCAACGGGGTGCGCGCCTGCGAGGGCACCGACCCGCTGCTCGCCCAGGGGGTGCTGGTGAGCTCCCTCGAGGAGGCCGCCGAGCGCGACGACGAGGCGGTGCGCCGGGCGCTCAGCCATGTCCCCGTCGACGGCACCAAGTTCACCGCGCTCTGGAATGCGCTCTGGCGCGGCGGCGTGTTCGTTCACGTTCCTGCGGGGGTCGAGGCGCGGGTGCCGGTGATCGCCGCCCACAGCGCCGCCGGTGAGCAGGCGGCGGTCTTCCCCGCCACCGTGGTGGTGCTCGAGGCGAACGCGTCGCTCACCCTGGTGGAGCTGCAGGCCTCGCCCGCTGCCCAGGGCACGATGCTCTCCGACGCGGTCACGGTGCTCCACCTCGGCGAGGGCGCGCGGCTCGACTACTGCCTGCTCCAGCGCTGGAGCGCCGCCACCTGGCACCTGGCCACCCACCGCGCGGTGCTCGAGCGCGACTCCCGGCTCCGCTTCTTCGCCGCCACCTTCGGGTCGCGGCTGCAGAAGGCCTACTGGGACGCGCTGCTCGAGGGCCCCGGCGCCGACGCCACCCTGACCGGGGTGTGCTTCGGAGGCGGCGACCAGCACCTCGACCACCAGTCGCTCCAGGCCCACCAGGCGCCGTCGACGCACAGCGACCTGCTCCTCAAGGTGGCGGTCCGCGACCGTGCCCAGAGCGTCTACGGCGGCCTCATCAGCGTCGACCGGGTGGCCCAGAAGACCGACGGGTACGTGCAGAACCGCAACCTCATGCTCTCCCGCGGAGCCAGGGCGTCGGGCATCCCCATGCTCGAGATCCAGGCCAACGACGTGCGCTGCAGCCACGGCGTGACCGCCGGGCACATCGACGACGACCAGCGCTTCTACTCCCACTCGCGGGGCATCGAGCCCGAGGCGGCCGACCGGATGATCGTCCGGGGTTTCATGCAGGACGCCCTCGACCGCTGCCCCCACCAGGGCTTCGCCGAGTTCGTCGGCGGGGTGCTCGACGAGGTCGTCGCCGGCCACTCCGCGGCCGGCGTCGAGGCGGAGGCGCAGGCGTGAGCGACTGGGTGACGGTGGGCGCCGCCGCGGACATCCCCCCGGGGCACGCGGCGCTGGTGGACATCGACGGCAACCCGGTGGCGGTGTTCAACGTCAACGGGCAGTTCTACGCGGTCGACGACACCTGCTCGCACGCCGAGGCGTCGCTGAGCGAGGGCGAGCTCGACCCCGAGGCCTGCAGCATCGAGTGCCCGATGCACGGCTCGTGCTTCGACCTGCGCACCGGCGAGCCGCTGTCGCTGCCCGCCTACGACCCGGTGCGGGTGCACCGCGTCGAGGTGGTCGACGGCACCCTGCGGGTCGCGGTCGACGAGGGAGCGCTGCCGTGAGCATCTCCGTCCCGCCCCGGACCACCGCGCGGGGCACGCTCTCGCTGGCGCCCGACTACGACGTGGAGGCGGTGCGCGCCGACTTCCCGATCCTCCAGCGCCGGGTCGGCGACCGGCCCCTCGTCTACCTCGACTCGGCGGCCACGTCGCAGAAGCCGGTCCAGGTGCTCGACGCCATCCAGGCCTACTACCGCGAGAGCAACTCGAACGTGCACCGCGGCGCCCACACCCTGGGCAACGAGGCCACCGAGCTCTTCGAGGGGGCCCGCCGCCGGGTCTCGGCGTTCATCGACGCCGACCCCCGCGGCCTGGTCTTCACCCGCAACGCCAGCGAGTCGCTGAACCTGGTCGCCTCGTCGTACGCCCGCGAGCTGCTGCGTCCGGGCGACCGGATCGTGCTCACGCTGATGGAGCACCACAGCAACCTGGTGCCCTGGCAGCTCGCCGCCGAGCGCGCCGGTCTCGACCTCGCCTTCATCGGCCTCACCGCCGAGGGCCGCCTCGACATGGAGGTGGCGGCGCGGCTGCTGACCGAGCCCACCCGGCTGCTCGCGGTGACCCATCAGAGCAACGTGCTCGGCACCGTGAACCCGATCCGCGAGCTCGCCGAGCTCGCCCACCGCTGCGGCGCGCTGATCGCCGTCGACGCCTGCCAGAGCGTGCCCCACATGCCCGTCTCGGTGCGCGACCTCGACGTCGACTTCCTCGCCTTCAGCGGGCACAAGGCCTGCGGACCGATGGGCGCCGGAGTGCTCTGGGCACGGCCCGAGCTGCTCGAGCGCATGCCCCCGTTCCTCGGCGGCGGCAGCATGATCCAGCGCGTCGAGCTGGAGCGGTCGAGCTGGGCGGAGGTCCCCGCCAAGTTCGAGGCGGGCACCCCCGACGTGGCCAGCGCCCACGGGCTGGCGGCGGCCTGCGACTACCTCGACGCGATCGGGCGCGACCGCATCCACGCCCACGAGCAGGCGCTCACCGGCCACCTCCTCGAGGTGCTCGACGAGGCCGGGGTCGACATCCAGGGCCCCCGCGAGGTGGTGGAGCGCGGCGGCGCGGTCTCCTTCACCATGGGCGAGATCCACCCCCACGACATCGCCACCATCCTCGACCGCCAGGGGGTGGCGATCCGCGCCGGCCACCACTGCTGCCAGCCGCTGATGCGCCATCTCGGCACCCCGGCGACGGCCCGGGCCTCGGTCTACCTCTACACCACCCACAGCGAGATCGACGCGCTCGGCGCCGGCCTCCAGGAGGTCGGGCGCATCCTCGGCCCTCCGGGAGCGCGGGGGTAGGATCGGGACATGGCAGCAGGCGCGACGCCGATCGAGGACGAGCTGTACCGCGAGATCATCCTCGACCACTGGCGCAACCCCCGGTACAAGGGCCACGTCGACCCCGCCGACGTCACCGTGGAGGGCTACAACCCGCTCTGCGGTGACGAGGTGCTGCTCACCATGCGGATGCGCGACGGCAGCGTCGAGGAGATCGCCTTCGACGGCCACGGCTGCTCGATCAGCCGCGCCTCGGCGAGCATGATGTGCGAGGGGGTGGCGGGCCGCAGCGTCGGCGAGGCCACCGAGCTCGGCCACCGCTTCCGGGCGATGATGCTCGAGGGCGGCAGCGCCGACGACCTCGGCGACCTCGAGGCGCTGCAGGGCGTCGCCCGCATCCCGCTGCGCATCAAGTGCGCCGTGCTCCCCTGGAACGCCCTTCTCGAGGGCCTGCAGCGCGGCGGGGGCACGGTGACCACCGAGGAGGTACCCCTCTCGTGAGCGACACCGAGCAGACCACCCCGGCGACGTCGACGGCGGATGCCGAGCGGCCCACCGGCGAGCAGATCCTCGACGCCCTCACCGCGGTCTACGACCCCGAGATCGGCATCGACATCATCAATCTCGGCCTGGTCTACGACCACGCGATCGACGAGACCGGGCTGCTCACCATCGACATGACCCTGACCTCGCCCTACTGCCCCTTCGGCAGCATCATCCAGAGCCAGGCCGACGCCGTCTGCCGGGTGCTCCCGGGGATCAACGACGTCAAGGTCAACCTGGTCTGGACCCCGCCGTGGGATCCCCGCACGATGGCGAGCGAGGAGGCCAAGCTCGACCTGGGCATCTTCTGAGCTCCTAGGGCCCGGTGACGAAGCTGCTCGGGACCGGGTTCCGGGCGCTGGCGCTGCGCCAGACCGCCGCGTGGCGGGCGTCGACCCCGAAGATGCTCGCCACCTCGGCCCGGAGCGACTGCCGCTCCAGCGCCGCGAGCGCGGCGTACTGAGCGCCGAGCAGACGGCCCTCGATCTCCAGCAGCGCCGCCAGCGCCGCCGGCTCGCCGGGGGACGAGGGCACCGCGTCGGGACGGGGCCGGTCGGTGCCCGGCGGCGCCGCCCCCAGCCTGCGGATCGCCGAGATCAGCGCGGCGCGATGATCGCGGTGGTGGGTGAGGAACGACTGGGCCAGGCCGGGCAGCGGCGCCCGGGTGAGGCCCGGCCCCACCGTGGTGAGCACGTAGACGGCGGTGTCCTCGAGCATCGCCAGGGTGGTGAGGAGGGCGGCGTCGTCACCGGCGGCCAGCACCCGGTCGACGCCCTCGGCGAGGGGGGCCAGGGCGGCGGCGACGAGCGCGGTACCGCCCCCGATCAGCGCGGCCCGGCGGTCGAGGCTCACGCGGAGACGAAGGAGGCGGGGGCCGGATCCTGCTGGAGCACGGTGCGGAGCACCGCGGAGTGCTGCGCCTCGTCGCCCATGATCGAGGCGAGCAGCTGGACCACGACGGGGTCGGCAAGCTGCCGTAGCGCCGCGTAGTGGGCCCTGGCCGCCTGCTCCTCGAGGGTGGCGGCGAGGCTCGTCATCGCGCCCTCGTCGGCGGGCGGGGTGCCGATCTCGTAGCTGTCCCGGGCGGGGGTGGGGGTGCCGCCGAGCCCGGTGATCACCTCGGCCAGGCGGTCGCGGTGGTCGGCGTGGTTCTGACGGAAGGCGGTGGCGAGGGGGGCGGTCACCGACCCGAGCAGGGGCAGGCCGGCGGTGTACGCGTGGATGATCGTGTGCTCGGTGACCAGCATCTGGTTGAGGATCCGGACGGTGTCCCCGGGGCGGGGGGTCGAGCCCGTGCCGGTGCCCGACGGCGGGCCGCCGCAGGCGCCGAGGGTGGCGCCGGCCGCGGCCGCGCCGGAGGCCCGGAGGAGGGAACGGCGGGTGAGACGCGGTTGCTCCATCGCGAGCGGGGATGATGACAGGCGGCCCAGTGATCCGGCACCGTCTCGTTCACGTACACGCGAGGAGACGGCAGCCTTCACAGGGGAGACGGTGACACCTTCCGACGAAAGGGTCATCGACCTCATCGCTCAGGGATCTCCTGAGGGGATCGAGATGCTCTACGACCGCTACGGGCGCCTGGCCTACACCCTGGCGCTGCGCGTCCTCGGCGACACCGGGGCGGCCGAGGACGTGGTCCAGGAGGCGTTCCTGTCGGTCTGGCGGCGCGCCGCCTCGTACCGGCAGGAGCGGGGCAGCCTGCGCACCTGGGTCTGCTCGATCGTCCACCACCGTGCCATCGACCGCCTCCGTGGCCGCAGCGGCCGGGCGCGGCTCGACCTCTCGCTCGACAAGGCGCCGCCGGAGGCCGCCCTCTCCGACACCTGGGAGACGGTGGCGGCCGACCTCGAGCGCGGTCACCTCCGTCGGGCGCTCGACGGGCTGCCCGACGAGCAGCGCAAGACCATCGAGCTCGCCTACTACGCCGGCTACTCACAGAGTGAGATCAGCTCGCTGATGAGCGTTCCCCTCGGCACCGTGAAGGGCCGGACGCGGATGGCGCTGCGCAAGCTGCGCAGCTCGCTCGAGCACCAGGGCCTGGAGTGGAGCCTGCAATGACCTGTGACGACTGCGACCTGCTGCTCGCGGCACACGCCGTCGACGCCCTCGACCCCGGCGAGGACCGCCAGCTCCAGCTGCACCTGGCGGGCTGCGCCCAGTGCCAGGCGGCCGCGGCCACCTACCAGAGCACCGGCGACCTGCTCGCCCTCGCCCTCGACCCGGTGGCGCCGCCGCCGGCGCTGCGCAGCCGGCTGCTCGCGCAGGTGCACGCCGAGGCGGCGGGGGTGGCCGCCGCGGCCGCGCGGCCGCGGCGCGTGCCCTGGCGGGAGCGGCTGTGGCAGGCGCTGCCGGCCGGGCGCGGGCTCACCGTGATGGGCGGCCTCTCGGCCGCCGCCGCGGTGGCCCTGGCGGTGTGGTCGTTCGCCATCCCCCATCAGCAGGCGGCGGCGCCCACGGTGCTGGTCAGCCGCGCCTGCGGCCTCACCACGGGTTCCTCGGCCTGCGGCCAGCTCACCTACAGCCCGGCCACCCACCAGACGGTGCTCACCGTCCAGGGCCTGCCCGCGCTGCCGGTGGTGAACCAGCAGACCAGCGGCGCCTACGCGGTGTGGCTGATCCACGGAGACGGCAGCCCCGAGCTCGGCGCCTACCTCACCGCCGCCCCCGACGGGCGCACCTGGTCGGCGGTCCTCACCCAGGATGTCCGCGCGTACCAGGCGATCGCCACCACCCACGAGCCCCGGCCGGGCGGGACCGTCCCCACCGGGCCCGTGCTGCTCCAGATCTCCCGACCGGTGGCGCCCGCCAGCTCCTGACCCGGGCTCGGTGCGGGGGGGTGCGTCCGGCGTAGCATCGCCCGATGGCCGACCGGCTCTTCACCCGCGAGGAGGCGAATCTGCTGCTGCCCCGGCTGCAGCCCCTGCTGGAGCGGGCGCGGGAGGTGAGCGCGGTGCTCGGCGACCGTGCTCGTCAGCGCCGGCTGCGTTCGGTGACCATCGGCAACGGGGGCGGCGAGGCCGCCAGGGAGATGATGGCCGAGGGCGACGAGCTCAGCCGCGTGGTCGCCGAGATCGCCGAGATGGGGGTGGTGGTGCGCGATCCGACCACGGGGCTGGTGGACTTCCCCGCCGAGCGCGACGGCGAGCCCGTCTACCTGTGCTGGCGGCTGGGGGAGGAGGAGGTGGCCCACTGGCACGACCGCGACAGCGGTTTCGGCGGCCGCAGACCGCTGTAGCCGGGCGCCTATGCCCGGCGGTCGCGCGCCGTGGCGCGCACCGGTGCGACCGGGACGCCGCCGAGCTCGGTGACGACCGCACCCTCGCCGGTCTCCGAACGGTCGAGCGGGCCCAGGTCGAGGCGGCCGGTGAGCCGGTTGAAGGCGGAGAGCGCGGTGGGGACGGGTGGCGCCGCCGTCGCCACCGGCAGGCCCTCGCCGCGGCGCCCCAGCGGGCCGGGCAGCCGCACCGCCGCAACCGCGTCCGCGTCCGCGGGAGGGCGTGCGCCGACCAGAGGATCCATGTCGTCGGACGCCGGGGGGACTGGCTGGTTCATCACCGTGAGCTGGTGCCCGGGCGCGGCTCAGAGGTGAGGGACCGTCGCCCCGGTCTGCTCACCGCGCAGGAGGTCATCCACCGTCTCCCGCCGCCGCACCAATCGTGCGATCCCGTCGTGGACAAAGACGACTGCGGGTCGGAGGCCGGCATTGTAGTTCGATGCCATGGACAACGTGTACGCACCCGCCGCGGGTACGGCGAGAATGTCACCGGGCGACAGCTCGGGCAGTGGGCAGTCGCGCACCAGGATGTCGGTCGACTCGCAGTACCGTCCCGCGATGGTGACCGTCTCCACCGCGGCGCCCTCGGGATCGCGCGCCAGCAGCGGCTGATAGCGCGCCCCATAGAGCTCGGGGCGGATGTTGTCCGCCATCCCGCCGTCAACGCTCACATATGTGCGAACGCCCGGAATCGCCTTGCGCGCGCCGACGGTGTAGAGCGCCACCCCGGCGGGACCGACGACGCTCCGACCGGGCTCGACGTGCAGCCCGGGCAGCGGCAGGTCCCGTGCGCTGAAGCTGCGGCTCACAGAATCGGTCAGAATCGACATGAACTTGCTGACCGCGGGGGGACGGTCGGCGGTGGTGTGGGCGATGCCCAGACCGCCGCCGGCACTGAGGGTGCGGGTCTCGAATCCGAGCTGCTCGCGGGCGGCGGCGGCGAAGTCGGCAACGGCGTCGACCGCCGCGGCGTGACTCCTGAGCTCGAGGATCTGCGAACCGATGTGCATGTGCAGTCCGCGCACGTCGAGCGCGGCGACGTCGAGGGCGCGGCGCAGCGCGGCCATCGCCTGGCCGCTGGCGATGCCGAATCCGAACTTGCTGTCGACCTGCCCGGTGCTGATGTGGTCGTGGGTGTCGGGGCGAACCCCCGGCGACACCCGGAGCAATGCGCCCACCCGAGCCCCGCCGCCGCGGCGGGCGAGCAGCTCGAGCTCGTGCTCGGAGTCGACGACGAGGTGACCGATGCCGGCGGCGAGCGCGGCGTCCAGCTCCGCCGCGGACTTGTTGTTCCCCGGGAAGGCGATCCGCGCCGCCGGCAGGCCACCGCGGAGCACGATCTCCAGCTCGCCGCCGCTGACCACGTCGGCGCCGCAGTCCTCCTCCACGAGGAGGCGCACCATCGCCAGCGAGAGGTAGGCCTTGGCGCTGTAGAGCACGTCGCCGCCCCCGGGCCAGCCGCGCAGGCCGTCGCGGTAGGCGCGCAGCCGGGTGCGGATGGTGGCCTCGTCGAAGACGTACAGCGGAGTGCCGAACTCCTCCGCCAGCTCGACGAGATCGCAGCCGCCGACGCTGAGATTGCCGGCGGCCGACCGTCCCGCGGTGTCGGGCAGCATGCCGACATCATCATGGTTCGGGTGCTGCGGGCGCAGATCTCCGGGTACACTCTTGGTGCGTCTCCGGCCACGGTGCGCCCCGCCTAGTTGACCGGCGCAGTGGGAGCGGCCGCGGCACTCTTGGAAAAGGAGGGACCTGCCCTATGCCCGATTCGAGTACAACCTCCGTCCCGACCAGCGCCATGGTGAGCAGCTGACCGCCGGGAGTTCTTAGAACCAGGAGGCGCAGACCGCAGCTCTGTGGCGGTCACTCATCATCGCGCCCGAACGGGGTGCCGGCATCGCCGGCACCCCGTTTTCTGTTGAGGGGTACCGGCCGTTGCCCCGCGGGGCGAAGGCCGTCAGCCGTAGAGCGCGGTCGTGACCTGGGCCTCCCGGGTCGCCACCGGCGGGGCGGGGACGAGCTGGTCGCGCTCGATCCAGCCGGTGGCGCCGGTCTCGGTGCGCACCTGGACGAAGGCGCCATGGTGGCCGAGGGAGAACAGGCGGGTGGCGGTGAGCACCGCCTCGCCGCGGGGGGCGTCGAAGCGCGGCTCGGTGTACATGCGATACCGCATGCCCGCCCACGAGGCCACCAGGGTGACCGGGCCGTTGGGGAAGTGGCGGTCGCGGTAGATGGTGCGGCGGTCGCGGTTGCCGCGGCTGAGCAGCACCACCAGCTGGAGGCCCCGGGGCACCGCTCCCTTCCCCTTGCTGGCCTCCACCGCCACCTCGGTGCCGGTCTCGATCAGCCGCGCGGTGCAGGTCACCCAGCGGGGGCGGCGCACCCGCTTCGACCACTGCCCGAAGAAGCCCTTGCGCTCGGCCTCGATGGCGCGGGCGCTGTCGGGGCCGGTGACCTCGTAGCGGAACGGCGGGATGCCGACCATCTGCTCCATCACCGCGAAGACCTCGCGCGGCGGCGCGGCGGCGACGAACTTCCAGCTCTGCCGGCTGGGGGCGAGACGGGCGGGCTCGCCGGAGTCGGGGGCCATGGGCCGGGATTGTACGGATTGGCCCCCTGGACGGCGCTCGGAGGCCGTCAGCTGAGCAGGGGACGGCCCCGGAGGGCCCGGCGCTCGAGGAGGCGGGGGAGCCCGGCCAGGCGCGGCCACAGCGGCGCGTCCTGGCAGCGCAGGTGCCGCAGCACCTCGCCGTTCCAGCGGCGCTTGAACTCGAAGTACCCGGCCCCGGGAGCGGTGGGGTCCTCGTGGTTGGGCACCCCCCACATGTCGTAGACCCCGCAGCCCTGGTCCAGGCCCCACTCGATCGCCCGCCAGTGGAGGAGGTAGGTGGGCTGGAGGGCGGCGTGCTCGAGGGTGCTGCCGCCGAACAGGTAGATCAGCCGCGGCCCGGCGGCGACCGCGACCATCCCCGAGACCGGCGTTCCCTCCACCCGGGCGATCAGGGTCGCCACCGGGCAGCTGCCGGGGAGGTGGCGGAGGACGGCGCGGTGATAGGCGAGGTCGCGGGCGACGAAGCCGTTGCGGCGCACCGTGGCCTCGAGCAGGGGATGGAAGAGGGCGGCGGCGGCGGGATCGCGGTGGATCTCGACGCTCACCCCTCCCGCCTGGGCCCGCCGGATGTGCCGCCGGGTGCTCGCCTTCACCCGCTCCAGCACCGCGGCCGCCCCGCCGCCGAGATCGACGGCGTAGGTGAGGCGGTGCTGGACGTCGTAGGCGCTGTCGCGCAGCCCGGTGGCGGCCCGGATCGCGGCGGCGTGGGGATCGTCCACCCCCCACTCCGGGTCGAGCTTCAGCACCAGGGCGCGGCGGCGGCGGGCGGTCCGTGCGGCCGCCTCGATCAGCGCCACCGCCGGTGCCACCCCGGCCGCGCCGCCGGCGACCGCGGGCCCCCGCGGCGCGTAGGCGAAGCTGAGGACCCCGCCCGGTCCAGGCCGGTTGAGCAGGTGCAGCGCGCCGTCGAGCTCGCCGGCCGGGCCCTCGGCCACCAGCCGGTCCACCGCCCAGCCGTGCTCGCGTTTCAGCTCCGCCCACGCCCAGGTCTGGAGCAGGTTGCCGCCGGCGGCGCCGAGCACGAACGCGTCCCAGCGCTCGCGGTCGGCGGGGGTGGCGGCGCGGACGCGCGGGGCCGCCGGCGCGGTGGTGATCAGGCGGGGCATCGGGCCATTAAACGGGGGTGGAGGGGGGCGGGCACGGGGCCGGTCACGGCGGCCTGTATCGTCCCCCGGGTGGACCCCAGCACCCTGCTCACCTACGGCTTCATCGCCGTGGTCGCCCTGGTGGCCCAGGCCGCCGAGCGGCGCGGCGCCGGGCGCGAGGTGCCGGCGGCCCGGGGGACGCTGGCGATCCTCGACCTCGCCCGTGTGCTGGTGCTGTTCGTGGTGGTCTACGCGATGCTGCTGGGGGCCGTCGAGATCCTCGATCACGGCCGCAGCGGCGGCAGCGTGGTCGACGGGGTCCTGACCATCGTCGCCGGCGCCGGCTCGCTGCTGCTGATGCTCAGCGGGTGGAGCCGCATCCCCGGCCTCCGTGGGCTGCGGCCGCGCGCCCCGATCTCCTGGCTCGCCCTCTCGCTGTTCCTGCTCGCCCTGGCCCACAACCTGGCTCCCACCTCCGGCTCCTCGTCGGTGGCGGCCACGGTCTCGAAACCGCAGACCACGAGCGACCTCGTCGCCGGGCAGGTGCCCTTCGTGATGCTCGCCATCGCCTCGGTGGGACCGGGGGTGCGCCGCAACCTCCGCGAGACCCTCGAGCGGCTCGGCCTGCTGCCCCTGCGACCGTGGTGGTGGCTGCTCGGGATCGCCACCGGGATCGCCGTGGTCAAGGGCGGGAGCCACGTCTACGACCTGGTGAACTCGTTCACGCCCGCCGACTGCCGCCTCCAGCAGGAGCGCGTCTTCCAGCATCTCGCCGGCCCGGCGCGGCACTGGTACGGCCAGGTCGCCGTCGGGGTCGCCGCCGGGACGGGGGAGGAGCTGCTCTTCCGCGGCGCGCTGCAGCCGCGCGTGGGCATCCTCCTGGCCTCACTCCTGTGGGCCAGCTTCCACCTCCAGTACACCTGCCACGGGCTCCCGTCGGCGTCGAATCTCTACATCCTGGTGCTCGGGCTGCTCTTCGGTGCGCTGCGGAAGTGGTTCGGCCTCGGCACCGCGATGGCCGCGCACATCGCCTACGACACCACCATCCTGCTCGGGTTCTGACCTGGGGATGCGGTAGGTCCGGCACATCGCGTCGAAGCGGCCCAGGGTGTGCTCGTCGAGGAGCCGGCGGTGGCGGTCGACGAGCGGCGCGAGCTCATCGCGCAGGAAGCGCCCCCGCGCCATCCACTGGAAGTAGCTGCGGCCGCCGTGGTGATAGGGGCCGTAGAGGACGCCGCCGGGGAAGGTGCGCTCCAGCCAGCGGAACAGGCCCTCGTGGCGGGTGTGCATCCGCAGGGTCACCTGTGGCTGGCGGCCGTCGCCGCCGAAGTGGCCCTCACCCGCGAGCACGCCGAGGAGGTAGCCCACCTCCAGATCGGGGACGTCGGCGATGGCGGAGGTGTCGTCGGTCTGAGCGTGTTTCACCGTCATGTTTCCCGTGAAACGCAGCTCTCGGGGAAAAGGTGTTGTTTCACCGTCATGTTTCCCGTGGAACGTGACCCCCAGGCGCCCAACACCATCTTGTTTCACCGTCATGTTTCCCGTGAAACCCCGGCTCCCTCCCTGTCCACAGCGCCCCATCCTGCTCTCCCCGGCACCCATTGGCGCCGCCCGGGGGGCGGTGGAGGGACGGTGGACGGGGCGGGCTCCCCGAACATGTGCGCTCGCCTCGTTCCCCGCGGCGCGCATAATCGGGACGTCGTGCCGACCAGGATCATCGCCGTCGCCAATCAGAAGGGTGGGGTCGGAAAGACGACCACGACGATCAACCTGGGCGTCGCCCTCGCCGACCTCGGTCACACGGTCCTGATCGTCGACTGCGATCCGCAGGCGAACGCCACCTCCGGCCTGGGGGTGACCAAGGACGAGATCAACGCCAGCATCTACGACGTCGTCGTGCTCGGGCGGCCCCTGGCCGACGCGCGGATCCCCACCATGGTCCCCAACCTCGACCTCATCCCCTCGACGATCGCGCTCGCCGGCGCCGAGATCGAGCTGGTCGGGCTGGCGCGCCGGGAGATGCGTCTGCGCTACGCCCTGGAGGCCCTGGACGGTCACAGCGACGAGTACCTGCTCATCGACTGCCCGCCCAGCCTCGGCCTGCTCACCGTGAACGCCGTCGTCGCCGCCCACTCGCTGCTGGTCCCGATCCAGTGCGAGTACTACGCGCTCGAGGGCCTCGGGCTCATCACCCACACCCTCGAGCTGCTCCGCCGCGAGCTGAACCCGACCCTGCTCATCGAGGGCATCGTCCTCACCCTGCACGACCCCCGCCTCACCCTCTCCACCCAGGTGGTGCAGGAGGTGCGCCGGCGGTTCCCCGCCGAGACCATGGACACGGTGGTGCCGCGCAACGTCCGGCTCAGCGAGGCGCCCAGCCACGGCCTGCCGATCAGCCGGTACGACCCCACCTGCAAGGGGGCGGCGGCCTACGCGCACCTCGCCACCGAGCTCCACGAGCGCGTCCAGGGGCACACCCTGCCGCTGCCGGGCAGGGCCGCCATCCAGGCGACGTGGTGAGCGTCGACGGGGGCGGCTCGGGACCACGCCGCCGGGGGCTGGGACGTGGCCTCGACGCCCTGCTCAGCAGTTCGGCGCCTCCGATGCCCGACGGCACCGGTCTCCCCGCGAGCGACGACCAGGCGCGGCTCCTCGAGGTGGAGGTCGCCGCCATCCGGCCCAACCCGGAGCAGCCCCGCCGCGACTTCGACGCCGACGCCCTCTCCAGCCTCGCCGACTCCATCCGCGCCCACGGCCTGCTCCAGCCGATCGTGGTCGAGCGCGACGGCGCCGGCCTGCGGCTGGTGGCGGGCGAGCGCCGGCTCCGCGCCGCCGCCCTCGCCGGTCTCTCCCGCATCCCCGCGCTGCTGCGCCCGGCCACCCAGTCCGGCCGCGAGGCGCTCGAGCTCGCCCTGGTCGAGAACCTGCAGCGCGCCGACCTCTCGGCGCTCGACGAGGCGGCCGCCTACGCCCGGCTCGCCGACGCCTTCGGCCTCTCCCACGAGGCGATCGCGCTCCGGGTCGGCCGCAGCCGGGCGGCGGTCACCAACACCGTCCGGCTGCTCGCCCTCCCCGCCGCGGTCCAGACCGCGCTCCGCGAGGGCCGGCTCACCCCCGGCCACGCCCGCGCCCTCCTCGGCGCCCCCAGCGACACCGACCGCGTCGAGCTCGCCGAGGCGGTGGCGGCGCACGGGCTGTCGGTGCGGCAGGTCGAGTTCGAGGTGGGGCGCCGCGCCGCGATCGCCGCCGCGCTCCCCCCCGCACCGGCCACGGGTGGCCGCCGGCCGCCCCCGCCCCCGGCGCCACTCGGCCCCGACGACAGCCTGCTCGAGCGCAGCCTCGAGGAGGCGCTGGGCACCCAGGTGCGCCTCCGCCGCCGACGACGCGGCGGCCAGGTGCTCATCGAGTTCTACGACGACGAGCAGCTCGACGGTCTCTACACCCGCCTCGGCGGGGCGCCGCTCTGACCGCTCCACCCCGCGACCCCTCGACACGAACCGATGTTCGGCGACCACGGGGCGCGCCGATCCCCCGTCCGGGTCGACGACCCGGCACCCATATAATCGGCGCGACGTGTCTCAGGTAACCACCGACCCCCCGGAGGTGGAGGTGCCCTCCGCACCGCAGCATCCCCGGCGCCGGTGGGAGAGCCGCAACCTCCTGCGCGACATCCTCGAGGTGCTCGCGCTGGCGTTCGCCCTCTACATCGTGATCGCGCTCGCCCTCCAGACCGTCCGCGTCGAGGGCGACAGCATGATCCCGACGCTGAGGAACAACGATCTCCTCTTCGCCGACAAGCTCTCCTACCACCTCCACGCGCCGGACCGTGGCGACATCATCGTGCTGAAACCGCCCGACGAGCCCAACCGCGACTTCATCAAGCGGGTGGTCGGCCTCCCCGGTGACACCATCGAGATCGACGGGCACTACTCGGAGAACGGGCGCCAGCACGCGGCGGTGCTCATCCGGCCCGCCGGCGCCAGCGGCTTCCAGGTGCTCAAGGAGCCCTACCTCCCCGACCAGAGCAAGGACCCGTGGGACGAGATGACGTTCTGCTGCGACTCCGGCGGCCGCGCCACCACCGAGCCGCAGCCGCTGGTCATCCCCAAGGACGACTACTTCGTGATGGGCGACAACCGCAACCGCTCCCGCGACTCGCGCTTCATCGGGCTGATCCCACGGAACAACGTCCTCGGACGGGCCTGGATCCGCATCTGGCCGCTCGGCCACCTCGGCTTCCTCGGCCAGGGCCCATCGCTCGCCGCCGCACTGCTGCCCCTGCCCCTGTTCGGCCTCCGCCGGAGCCGGCGCCTGCTCGCCGCGCTGCGGCGGCGGGGTTAGGAGCCCTCGACCACCCACCTCGACTGGGTCCGGTCCCAGTCGACGAGCTCGGACGGCTCGAAGAACAGCGCCACCTCCTCGGCGGCGCGCTCCGGCGAGTCGCTGCCGTGGATCACGTTCATCCCGAGGTCGACGGCGAGGTCGCCGCGGATGGTCCCGGGCGGCGCCACCGCCGGGTTGGTGGGGCCCATCATCGCCCGCACCATGGACACCGCGTTGGGCCCCTCCCAGACCATCGCCACCACCGGTGAGGAGGTGATGAACTCGACGAGGCCGGGGAAGAACCTCTTCTCGCGGTGCTCCCCGTAGTGGCGCCCGGCCAGGGCCTCGTCGATCCTCATCAGCTTCAGCGCCACCGGCTTGAGGCCGCGCCGTTCCAGGCGGCAGATCACCTCTCCGACCAGGCCGCGCTGCACCCCGTCGGGCTTGACCAGCACAAGGGTTCGCTCGACCGTCATGATCCTGCCACGATTGTCATGAACTTCTCCGCGTCTCGGAAGGGGCCGATCACGGCGCCGCGGAGACCACCCTCGAGGATGCTCCCCGCCAGCCGCCGGACGTCCTCGGCGGTCACCGCCTCGATGCGCTCCACGACCGTCTCGGGAAGCAGGATCTCGCCGCCGAGCAGCTCCTGCTGACCCAGGTAGCTGCACATCGAGTTGGTGCCCTCGAGGTGGAGCACCAGCCGGCCGCGGGCGTACTCGCGGGCGCGGCCCAGCTCCTCCTCGTCGACGAGCTCCTCGGCGAGGCGGCGCAGCTCGGCCACCGCCGCGGCCAGGGCGGCGCGGGCCTGGCGCGGCTCGCACCCGAGGTAGATGCCCAGCGCGCCGCTGTCGCTCAGCTTCACGGTGAAGGAGTGGACGTCGTAGGCGAGGCCGCGATTCTCGCGCAGCTCGAGGAAGAGCCGGCTCGACATCCCCTCGCCGAGGATGATGTTGAGCACGTCGAGGGCGAAGCGGTCGGCGTCCCGATAGCCGGGGGCGCGGCTGCCGATGATCAGGTTCGCCTGCTCGGTCCGCCGGTTGACCAGGCGCACCTCGCCGCCGGCGGGCACGGGCTCGGCGGCCAGCATCGGCGGGCGCGCACCCGTGCCCCAGCCGCCCACCACGCCGGCGACCAGCTCGAGGGCGGACTCGTGCTCGATCGCGCCGGCGACGCTCACCACCACGCTGTCCGGGTGGTAGTGCTCGGCCAGGTAGCGCAGGCAGTCGTCGCGCCCGAAGCTCCGCACCGTCTCCTCGGTGCCGGCGACGTCCCGCCCCAGGGGATGGTCGGGCCACATCACCTCGTCGAAGAGGGTGCCCACGTACTCCTGGGGGTTGTCCAGGTACATGCGCAGCTCCTCGATCACCACCAGCCGCTCCTTGGCGAGCTCGGTGGCGTCGAAGGTCGACTGGAAGGCCATGTCGCCGAGCACCTCGACGGCGAGCGGGAACCGCTCCGCGGGCACCTTCGCCCAGAGCATCGTCAGCTCGCGGTCGGTGGCGGCGTTCAGCACCCCGCCCACGCCCTCGATCGCCTCGGAGAGCGACTTCGCGGTGGGGTAGCGCCGGGCACCCTTGAAGAGCATGTGCTCGATGAAGTGGGAGAGCCCGCCCCGCTCCGGCTCCTCGTAGCGGGAGCCGACTCCGAACATCACCGAGAGCGACACCGAGGCGCGCTCACGCATCGGCGCGGTGATGACACGCACGCCGCTGGGCAGACGGGTGAGGCGATACGCGCTCCCGGCACCGGGCACGGGGCGGGAGTGTACTCGACCGTGGCCCCCGGCACCGTTCGGCGCGCCCGTCATCAGTGCTCGCCCTCCGACTGACGCCGGGCGATAGCGATCGCGTCGCCCAGCCCGGTTCCGCCGAGGCGGCCGCGCACCGCCATCTCGTTGACCAGGTTGGCCACCCGCCAGAGCACCGTCACCTGCACCACCCGGGTGCCGTCGGGAGCGAGCGCGTTCTCGGTGACCGCGTGGGACTCGTCGCCGAGGTCACCCGCCGAGATCGCGCCGGCGCCGGGCCGGGCGTCGACCTCGGCGGCCAGCCGGCGCATCACATCGTGCGCGCCGCTCCCGGCACCGAAGGCGGCGACGGTGGCGACCACGTCCAGCGGCCCGTTGGCGGTCGCCAGCTCGGGCACCTGGCGCACGTAGTGGGCGCTGGCGACCCCGCGGAGGCCGGCGGCGCGCAGGGCGCTCTGCACCGCGGCCTGGGTCGACAGCGCGGCGGCGTCGACCCGCTGCGGCCCCGGCGCGGCGATGAACCCCGCCGCCGGCAGGCGGTCGAGGGGTAGCACGTAGCTCACCGGCGCGCCGGGGAGCACCGCCGGCGCAGGCGCCGCCGCACCGCCGCCGCATCCCGCCAGCGCGCAGGCCGCCGCACCGATGAGGCGAGCGCAGCGCCGCGCTACCGCGGCGGCGGCCCTCCCGGGCGGCTGGGGAACGGGCGCCCGGGGCCTCCACGCGGCGGGCCGCCGTAGCCACCACCACCACCACCGCCACCACCGCCGCCCCTGCGGTCGCCGAAGCCACCGCGCATCGGCGGCCGCGGACCCCGGGGGATGCCGTGGAAGGTCGACTCGGGCGGCCCTCCCTGGGCGGGACCGGTGGGATGGATGGTCACCCGCCGGGCCGGCTCCTGGCCGGCCGACTCGGTGCGCACCCCCTCGTCGCCCTCCAGGCTGATGTGGATCACCCGGCGCTCGTACGCCTGCATGGGATCGAGGGTGTAGCGCTGGCCGGTGCGCTTCACCCGGTGGGCGATGCGGAGGGCGAGCTCGCGGACGTGCTCCTCGCGGCGGGCCCGGTAGCGCTCGACGTCGAGGATGAGGCGCCGGCCATCGGCCTCGCCGTCTCCGGTCATCAGGTTCAGCACGGTCTGGAGCGCGCGCAGGTTCTCGCCGCGCCAGCCGATCAGCATGCCGAGGTCGTCACCGCTGATGTCGAGGATCACCGGCTCGCGGCCGGCGTCGCTCTCGCGGACGGCGACGGCGCGCCGCACCGACACCCGGGCGGGGATCTCCATGCGGGTCAGCAGCTCCTCGAGGAGCCCCTTGGCACGGGCCGCGTAGGGATCGGCGGGCCGCACCCGCACCTTCGCCAGCGCCGACGAGATCCGCTCTCCGGCGACCGCCTTCGTCCCCTCGCTGAGCACCTCGACCTCGGCCGCCTCGCGGCCGATCCCGAGCTCGGCGAGCGCCGTGGCCACCGCCTCCTCGACGGTGTCGGCACTGGCCTCGACCATTCTCGTCGTGGACGCCGGCGCGTCCGTTCGCGTCTCGCTCACGCTCTCTCCACCACCAACCATCCCTCCGCCCGCCGGGGCCGCCTCAGCGACCGCGTCCCCGTCGGCGCACCGATCCCTGAGAAGCCCGCCCCGCTCCGCCCGGCGTCCGGCTGGTCACCGATCGCGGTGCTCGTCCATTGGTCGTCCGGGGAGCCGTCGACGGCTGGGGCGGGGTCGCCGACCCGGCGCGCGGCTTGACCGGACGCCTGGCCGCATCCTTGGCCGGCGTCGATCCCCCCGCCAGCGCCCGGCGCACCGGTGCGCCGGCTCCGCCGGAGCCGGCGCCGCCGTCGGTCCGGTAGCTGAGCGAGGTCACCCGCCCGGCCCCCGGGAACCACGGCGGCACCTTCAGCCCGCCCCACCCGATCACCAGCCACTGCTGGACGATCATCACCAGGCTCTGGGTCAGCCAGTAGATCCCCAGGCCGACGGGCAGCTGGTACCCGAACAGCAGGACCATGCCCGGCGCCAGGAAGAGCATGTTCTTGCTCAGGCTGTACATCTTCAGCTCCTGCTCGGACATGTCCGCGCGAGGAGGCTGCATCATCATCTTGGCCTGCACGAAGCTGGCCAGGCCGGCGAGGACCGGGAGGATCATCACCGTCCAGTGGGTGCCGATCCCCTGGGCGAGGAGGTCCTTCGGGCTCTTGCTCACGTTGCCGATCCAGAGGAAGCCGAGGCCCTGGTGCAGGTCCTTGGTGGCCGAGGTGATGCCCCGGTAGAGCCCGTAGAGGATCGGCATCTGGACCAGCAGGGGGAGGCAGCCGGTGAGGTTGCTGAAGGGGGAGATGCCGTGCTCTTTGTAGAGCTTCATCATCTCCTCGTTCAGCTTCTGGGGCTCCTTCTTGTACTTCTTGCGGAGCTCGGCCAGCTGCGGGGCCACCAGCCGCTGCTCCGCCTGGATGCGGCGCTGAGTGCGCACCTGCCACCCGAAGACGGGGAAGAGCCCCATCCGGAGGCACAGGGTCACCACCACGATGGCGAACCCGAACGCGCTGCCCTGGATCAGGCTGATGCCACCGAAGAAGTGGGTGAGGTGGGTCAGCGCCCACTCGATCGGCGGGCCCAGCGCGCTGAGGATGTCGAAGGGGTTCACCGGGTGCCTCCCGCCTCGGCGTGGCGGCGGCTCCGCCGGCTCACGTACTCGTCGGGCACGGGGTCGTAGCCGCACCCGCCCCAGGGGTTGCACCGGCCGATCCGCCGCACCGCCATCCACCAGCCCCGCCGCCAGCCGAACCGCTCGATGGCCGCGTAGCCGTACTCGGAGCAGGTGGGCGTGAAGCGGCAGCCGCTCATCAGCGCGAAGAGCGGGCCGAGGGTCACTCGGTAGAGGCGGATGAGAAGGAGGCTCAGTCTGGTCATGGCGATGCGGGGCGGCTCCCCCCAGGATCGACCCGGTCGGGCCGGGTGCTGCCGCCGCCACCGCGATTGTCCCTCAGGGGGCGCTCAGATGCGGCGCGATCACCCCCGGCGTTCCGAGCCGTCGCCCGGGCGTCACCGCGTCGCAGCCGCGCCCGGGCGCCGGCGAGGCAGGAGTCGAGGTCGGCGCCGAGCGCCTCCCACGGGCACGAGGCCGCGGCGACGCCCGCGGACACGACCACGTCGACGCCGGCGAGGGCCTCGATCCGGGGTCGCATCAGGGCGCGCAGCCGGCGGCGCACCCGGTTGCGCACCACCGCGCCGCCCACCGCCCGGGGCACCACGAAGCCCACCCGCGCGACGCCGGCGAGGTTGGCGGCGACCTGCACCCGCAGCGGACCGGCGGACGACGAGGCCCGCCGCTCGCGGACGGCGGCGAAGGCACCGCCGCCGCGGAGGCGATGGCGCCGGTTCACCGCGAGGCTCACCGAACGGGCGCGGGCGTCAGCAGCTTGCGGCCCTTGCGGCGCCGCGCCTTGAGCACCTGTCGCCCCCCGGGCGAGGACATCCTGATGCGGAAGCCGTGGGTCTTCCGGCGGTAGCGCTTCTTCGGCTGGTACGTGCGCTTGATGGGAGTGCTCTCCGTCGATCGATGCCGCCCAGGACGGGGGCGCGTACAGCGCCGCTTCCGCACCGGGGGTGGGGCCCCGGGAGTATAGCAGCGACCCGCCGCGACGGGCCGCCCAGCGCCACGAGCGCACCCTCCGCAGCAGGCTCGCTTAACGCGCCGGAAAGCGCTGATCCGGGGCCGGACCGAAACGTTCTGACCCCCCCTGCCCGTTGTTAGACTTCGCGTTCACTCCACCGGGTTGCCGTCTCCCGAGGTGCACAACAGTTCGATATGCACCCGGTGGAACAACGCGTTTTATCCACGGATGTGGACAGATTGTGGGAAACACCCACAAGGGTGATGGAGCACTCACCCGCGCCCTTCTCGACACGCGCGACGGACCGTTCGTCGCCACACACCCGGGGATCAAGGGGACGTTCCGTGGACATCAAGTTCCGGTCTGGGGGAGAGGCGACGGTCCCCGCCGATGCGCAGCAGATCTGGCTGGCCGCGCTCGAGGAGCTGCGCTTCCAGCTCACCCGTCCGGGGTACGAGACCTGGCTGCGCAACGCGGTCCTGCTCGACTGCCCGGACGGGCGCACCTTCACCATCGGCGTCCCCACCCGCCTGGCCCGTGACTGGTTGATCGAGCGCTACTCGCCGGTGATCCGCGAGACCCTCTCGGAGCTCACCACCCGCGACTGCGAGGTGATCATCACCGTCGACCCGGCGTCGACGCCGCCGCCCGACGAGCCCTCCCCTCTCCCCGACGAGATGCCGGGCACCATCTCCGACAGCCTCGACGCCCAGACCACCGGGTCGAGCGTGGCCCGGCTCAACCCCAGCTTCACCTTCTCCGCGTTCGTGGTCGGCAACTCCAGCCGCTTCGCGCACGCCGCCTGCCGCGCCGTGGCCGCGGCGCCGGGCAAGGCATACAACCCCCTCTTCCTCTATGGAGGGGTCGGGCTGGGCAAGACCCACCTGATGCACGCGATCGGGCACGCGGTGCGCGAGGGTCACGTGCGCCGCCCTCCGAAGGTCGCCTACGTGACCTCGGAGAAGTTCATGAACGAGATGATCGCGTCGATCCAGGAGAACCGGACCCACGACTTCCGGACGCGCTACCGCACCGTGGACGTCCTGCTCATCGACGACATCCAGTTTCTGGCAGGAAAGGACAGAACTCAGGAGGAGTTCTTCCACACCTTCAACGCCCTGCACGAGGTGCAGAAGCAGATCGTGATCAGCAGCGACCGTCCTCCCAAGGACATCCCCACCCTCGAGGAGCGACTGAAGAGCCGGTTCGAGTGGGGTCTGATCGCCGACATCCAGCCCCCCGACTTCGAGACCCGGCTCGCCATCCTCAACAGCAAGCTCGGCGCCAACGGCCGGCTGGTGCCCGACGAGGTCTGCTCGTTCATCGCGCACCGCATCCAGAAGAACATCCGCGAGCTCGAGGGCGCGCTGATCCGGGTGCTCGCCCACGCCTCGCTGGCGGGGCAGCCGGTGACCCTCGAGAGCGCCACCAGGATCCTCCGCGACATCCTCCCCGACGACGCCGGCGCACCCCCCAGCGTCGACCTGATCCAGGAGACGGTGGCCGCCTATTACAGCATCCCGCTCGAGGAGATGAAGGGACGGCGCCGCGACAAGCACATCGTCTTCCCGCGCCAGGTGGCGATGTTCCTCATCCGCGAGGAGACCGCCTCCTCGCTGCCCGCCATCGGCCAGGCGTTCGGCGGGAAGGACCACACCACCGTCCTCCACGCCTACGAGAAGATCCTCGAGCTGAGCCGGGAGGACGCCCGGCTGCAGAGCGACCTGCGCCAGATCCGGGACCGCCTGCATGCGCGCTGAGCACCGCGAGGACGAGGCTGTGGACTCCGGCGGGAACCAGCGGTGGGAAACCCCGCGCGACCTCCGCGCTGTGGGCGGCCACCGGCATCCCGCCCCGCCATCCCCAGCGTCTCCCGCCCCCCGGACCGGCGTTCGATCGGGCGGCAGGGGGTTATCCCCGCGGTGCACCGCCCTACTGGGACGACTGAATACATACACCATTCCTGAGAAGGAACCGCCCTGGTGACAACCGCCTCGCCCATCACCGAGAGCACCCTCATGAAGTGCACCGTCTCCCCGACCGCCGTGGCCGCCGCCCTCAGCCTGGTCTCGCGCGCCGTCTCACCCCGGTCGACGCTGCCGATCCTCAGCAACGTCCTGCTGGAGACCACCGGCGAGGGCCTGCGGCTCACCGCCACCAACCTCGACCTCACGATCACCACCACGGTGCCCGCCGAGGTGGTGCGCGAGGGACGGGTCACCGTGCCCGCCCGGCTGGTGACGGAGTACGTCTCCTCCCTCGCCGAGGCGCCCTGCACCCTGGAGCTCGACCCCGCCACCCAGGTGCTCCGGATCACCTGCGGCATCCACCGCACCAACATCCACGGCATCGACGCGGTCGAGTTCCCGCCGCTGCCCGCGCGGGACGCCGAGGCGGCGGTGATCCTCGACGCCCAGACCCTGGATGCGGCGATCGGCCAGACGGCGGTGGCGGCGAGCACCGACGAGGCGCGCCCGGTGCTCACCGGGGTGCTGCTGCAGCTCGAGGGCGACGGGGTGACCCTCGCCGCCACCGACGGTCACCGGCTGGCGGTGCGGAAGCTGCCGCGGCAGGGCGAGGGCGACGGCGAGGCGCCGGCCACCAGCGTGATCGTGCCGGCACGGCACCTCGGCGAGGTGGCCCGGGCGATCACCGCGGCCCGGCCCTCGGTGGAGGTGACGCTGTCGGCGTCGCGCAACCACATCTTCTTCACGATGCGCGACGTGGAGGTGTCCTCGCGACTGATCGAGGGCGCGTATCCCAACTACGCCCAGGTCATCCCCGCCTCCCAGAGCACCACCGTGACCCTGTCGTCGGCGACCCTGCTGCGTGAGACCCGAACCGCCTCGATCCTCGCCAAGGACGCGGCCAACGTGGTGCGCCTGGCCACCGGCGAGGGCACCCTCACCCTTCATGCCCAGACCGCCGAGGTGGGCGACGACGAGGCCCCGCTGGTGGCCACGGTGGTCGGCGAGGGGGTGCAGATCGCCTTCAACGCCCGCTACGTCCTCGACGCCCTCGCGGTGATCGACAGCGAGGAGGTGGCGCTCGGGTTCAACGGACCGCTGTCACCGGGCGTGATCCGGCCGGTGGGGCGCGACGACTACCTGTACATCGTGATGCCCGTCCGCGTCCCCATGTAGGGCGGTCCCCGCGGCTCAGCGGGTTCCGCCGGTCGGGCCGCCGTCGAGGGCGCGGAAGCGCAGCCGCTTGACGACCTCGCCGCCGAGGTGCTCGTTGAGCGAGGCGATCAGCCGGGGTGAGTCGAGCTGGAGCTGGTGGGCGAGGGCGCCGTGGGCGGTGGCGATGGTGAGCACCCCGCGGTCGAGGCCGGCGGGGCGGCAGAGCGGGGCCAGGTGGGGTCCCACCACCACGGCGAGGACGTCGTCGAGCTGGGCGTCGCGGACCTTCCGGCTGATCCCCATCCGGCGCAGTGCCGGCCACACGATGGCGTCGAGGCGCTGCTCCGCGGGAAGCCGGCCGGGCTCGGCCTCGGAGCTCATGCTGCCGACCCTCCCTCGACGACCACCGCGGGGACGCGGTCGACCCGGCCCGCCGCCACGGTGAGGTGGCGCACCCGATCGCTGCCGAGGGCGAGGCCGGCGGGGTCGGTGGTGGTGAGCACGGTCTGCAGAGAGGTGCCGGCGCCGAGGGCGCGGAGCAGCCGCTCGCGGCGCAGCGAGTCGAGCTCGCTGAGCACGTCGTCGAGGAGCAGCACCGGCGCGGTGCCGAGCAGGGCGGTGAGGTGGCGCACCTCGGCGAGCTTGCAGGCGAGCACCAGGCTGCGCTGCTGGCCCTGGCTCGCCGCCGCCCTCGCCGGCCGTCCGTCGAGGAGCACCTCGACGTCGTCGCGGTGGGGGCCGGCCACGGTGACCCCCCGGGCCAGCTCCTCGGCGCGGCGTGCCTCCAGCGACCCGGCCAGCCAGGCCGAGGCGTCCTCCGCGGTCGCCGGCGGGTCGCCGTCCAGCCCCTCGGCGCGGTAGCGCAGGTCGACCTGCTCGCGGCCGTCGCTGATCTCTCCCAGGGCGGCGGCGGCGAGCGGGGCGAGGGCCTCGACGAGCCGCAGGCGGGCGACCAGCACCGTCCCGGCGGAGCGGGTCAGCTCGGCGGTGAAGCCGCGCAGCGGCGCGGCGCTCGCCTGGCCGAGGCGCACCTGGCGGAGGAGCGCGTTGCGCTGCTCGAGCACCCGCCGGTATCGGACCATCTCGGCGGCGGCGCGCGGATCGGTCTGGGCGACGACCATGTCGAGGAGCCGCCGCCGTCCCTCCGGGGCGCCCTTCACCAGGAGCAGGTCCTCGGGCCAGAAGAGCACCACCGGACAGACGCCGAGCACCGCCCGGGCGGCCCGGGGCACGCCGTCGACGGTGACGGTGCGCACCATCGCGCCCTGGCCGGCCGGCCGCTGCAGCCGGAGGTCGATGACGGTGGGGCCGTCGGGCCGCTGCACCAGGGCGCGCACCCGGGCGGCGTCGCTGCCCCAGCGGACCAGCTCGGCGGCCGAGGCGGCACGCGGTGAGCGGGTGAGCGCGGCGGTGGCGAGGGCCTCGAGCAGGTTGGTCTTGCCCTGGGCGTTGGGACCGGAGACGACGTTCAGCCCGGGGCCGAGCTCGACGGTCTGGTCGGTGTAGTTGCGGAAGCAGAACAGGCGGAGCTCGTCGACGCGGCAGGCGGGGGCTGCGCTCACCGCACTCCGCTGGTGGACCGGGCCGACAGCAGCGCGATCAGCCGGGCGGTGGCGGCGGCGGCGTGGGGACGGGCGATGCCCGAGAGCGCCTCGCGCATCGCCAGCAGCCCCGTCGACCCGGGACGCACCAGCTCGGCGACGGCGTCGACCAGGGCACCGTCACCGGGCACGTGCCGGCCGGCGCCGACGGTGACGACGAGGTCGACGTTGCCGCGCTCCTGCCCGGGCAGGTGGGAGGTGATCAGCAGCGGCACCCCCGCGCAGAGCGCCTCGGTGATCGTCGCCGGACCCGCCTTGCTCACCAGCAGGTCGCTGGCGCGCAGCCACTCCGCCATGTTGGGCACGAAGCCCTCGACGTGGAGGCTGGTCGGCGGCCGCGGCTCGAGCGCGAGCAGCCGCTCTCGCACCGCCGTGTTGCGACCGCAGATCACCACCAGCTGCAGGTCGACGCCGGCGGCGCAGATCGCCCGGGCGCGGCGGAGCAGTCCGCCCGAGCCCTCGCCGCCGCCGGCGAGCAGCACCGTGCGCCGGCCCGGGTCGAGCCCCAGCCGGCGGCGCAGCTCGCGCCGTTCGACCGGGGTCGGTGGCCGCACCGTGAAGCTCTCGTCGACCGGCATCCCGAGGTCGAAGCAACGGTCTGCGTCGATGCCCGCCGCACGGATGCGGTTGAGCGCGGCCGCCGAGGGGGTGACGATGGCGTCGATGTCGTCGCAGATCCAGGCGGAGTGCACGTCGACGAGGTCGGTGATCACCGTGATCAGCGGGATCGCCGGCCCGGTGCGGCGCTGCAGCACCCGGGCGGCGGCATGGTTCACCAGCGGGTGGAACGACACCACCGCGCTCGGGGCGTGGGCGTCGACCAGCTCGGTGAGGCCGGGCTCGAGCAGCCGCAGCACGGTGGCGCGGAGCGCGGCCACCGCGGGGCGCGAGTTGCTGGCGTGGAAGAGCGCGCCCCAGAGCGGGGGGAGGTGGCGGATGAGCGGCGAGTAGAGACCGACGGTCCAGCCCACCGGCCGCGGTGCCGCGTGCACGAAGGGGTCGAGGAGGTGGGGGGCGGGTGCGTCGGGGAGGCGCACCAGCTCGCGGGCCACCGCCTGGGCGCTGGCGCGGTGGCCGCCACCGGTGTCGGCGAGCAGGAGGAGGACGGTGCGCGGAGGGCTCGGCGGCCGCGGCGGCGCGCTCGGGGCGGACTCCGAGGAGGCGGCGGTCACGGGGGCGTCGGGCATGTGCGATACCCTACCTCCGAGGCACATGACCTTCGAGAGCAGGCGTCCCGACGGACCGAACAGCGCCCGCCGGGCAATCGCTGTGCTGTCGATGCACGCCTCCCCGGTCGGGCGGCTGGGCAAGGGCGAGAACGGGGGAATGAACCTCACCGTCCACCAGCTCTGCGCCGGCCTCAGCGCGCGCGGCGTCCCCAGCGACGTGTTCGTGCGTCGCGACGATCCCCACGCCCCGGCCGAGGAGCTGATCGCCCCGGGCAGCCGCCTGGTGCGGCTCGACGCCGGCGCCCCCGAGCCGCTGCCGAAGAGCCGCCTGGTCGCCGAGCTGCCGCTCTTCACCCGCGCCCTGCTCGAGCACGTCGCCTCGGAGCGGCGCCCCTACCGCCTGGTGCACTCCCACTACTGGCTCAGCGGATGGGTGGCGCGCCGGGCCGCCCTGCAGTGGGCGGTGCCGTGGGTGCACTCGTTCCACACCCTGGCGCGGATGAAGGCAGCCGCGGGCATGCCCGACGAGCCCACCCGCGGCGAGGCCGAGCAGGTGATCGCCCGCGCCGCCGGCCGGCTGGTGGCGATGAGCCCGGCCGAGGAGCGCGCGCTCATCGAGCTCTACGGCGTCGACCCCGACACCGTGTGCGTGGTGCCGCCGGGGGTGGACATGGAGCACTACCAGCCCCGCCCCACCGGGCGCACCCGCGCCCGGCTCGGCCTGCTCGGCCGCCGGGTGGTGGTGTACGCCGGCCGCCTCGAGCGCCTGAAGGGGGCCGACCTCTTCATCGACGCGGTGGCCGAGCTGCTCCGGAGCCCCGGCACCGAGGACGTGGTGGCGCTGGTCTGCGGTGACGACAGCGGCGACGGCCGCCGCCAGTCGCGCCACGCCGGCGGCGAGCGCGGCCGCCTCGAGGCGCTGGTGCGCGAGCGCGGGCTCGAGGGCCGGGTGCGCTTTCTCGGAGCGGTGCCGCCGAGCCGGCTCGCCGAGCTGTACGCCCTCGCCGAGGTCTGCGTGGTGCCCTCCCACACCGAGTCCTTCGGGCTGGTGGCGCTCGAGGCCCAGGCCTCGGGCACCCCGGTGGTGGCCACCGCGGTCGGCGGCCTCGTCGAGGTGGTCGAGAACGGCGTCACCGGGTTCCTGCTCGAGGGTCGCGACCCCGCCGCGTTCGCCGGCCGGATCGGCGAGCTGCTCGGCGACACCGCGCTCCGCGAGCGCATGGGCGCGGCGGCGCGGGAGCGGGCCGGCCGCTACACCTGGGACCGCTCGGTGGAGCGGCTGCTCGCCCTCTACGACTGCGTCGAGTACCCGGAGGCGGCCGGGACGCTCGAGACCTGCGGCTGCCTGTGACCGGGCTGCGTCCCGCCGGAGCACCGCCGCTCCGCACCGTCTTCCTCGACCTCGGCGACACCCTGATGTACGTCCATCCCGACGTGCCCACGGTGTACCTGGAGACCTGCCGCGAGCTGGGCCTCGAGGTCGAGCCGGCGGGGGTGGCGGCGGCCCTCCACGCCGGCGAGCGCCACTACCGCGAGGCGCTGCGCACCGGCCGCTCCTTCGAATCGTCGATGGTCGACGCCCGCGCCTTCTGGCAGGAGTACAACCAGCTCATCCTCGGCGAGCTCGGCGCCGCCGGCGACACCGCGACGATGGCCCGGACCCTCTCCGAGCGGTTCTGGTCGCCGCCCTCCTGGCGGGCGTTCCCCGAGGTCCACGAGGTGCTCGGTGCGCTCCGCACCGCGGGGGTGCAGCTCGCGGTGATCTCCAACTTCACCGACGCGCTCGTCGCCGTCTGCCGCACCCACGAGCTCGACGGGTATTTCGACTGCCTGGTGGCCTCCACCGTGACCGGGTCGCAGAAGCCGGACGTCAGCATCTTCCGCGAGGCGCTCCGCCGCACCGGCGCCGACCCCGAGACCAGCCTGCACGTCGGCGACAACTACATCGCCGACGTGCTCGGCGCCCGCGCCGCCGGCATCGACGGGGTGCTCGTCGACCGCACCCGCGGCGGCGGCCGGGGGATGTTCGACTTCGCCCTGCGCGACGGCCTCGGCGGCAGCCGCGGCGCGGTGCTCGACTGCCCGGTGGTCGCCGACCTCCGCGAGCTGCTGGCGCTGATCGAGACCTAGGCGAAGCTCACCGCGAAGGCCTCGAGACCCTCGCTGACGAAGCTGGTCAGGGGCGCCGGGTTGCTGCCGTCGGCGTTCTCGATGTAGGCCTGGGTGGTGCCGGACGGGTCGGCGAGCAGGTAGGCGATCTCGCCGCCGGAGATCGCCGCCGCGATGGTGTCGAGGTCGGAGGCCGCCGGGCCGGTGGCGAGGCGGGTGACGTCGCCGCCGCGCACCCCGATGCGCACCAGTCCGGGGGTGTCGCCGGCGGGCCGGTCGACGGCGAGCAGGGTGCTGGCGTCGGCGTAGGCCACCGGGGTCAGGCCGGGGCCGAGACGGCGTGGGGTGGGGTCGCCGCCGCGCAGCCGGACCAGCCAGCCGCCCTCGACCTCGGCACGGCCCTCGCGGTGCACGGCGAGCTCGCTGCCGTCACTGTTGAGCGCCGGGGCGGTGGCCTCGCCGTTGATGCCGGGGACCGGGTAGCGGATGCCCAGCGCGGGATCCGCGAGGTCGACGTGGAGGAGCCCGTCGGGGGCGCGGACGGGGAGCGCGAGGACGCTGCCGTCGCCGCTCCAGGTGGGCTGGCCGGCGAGCGGGTCGCCGGGTGGGAGGAGCCGGTCGGAGTCGGCGACGGGGTCGTAGAGGTGCACCGTCTGGGCGGTGCCGTAGGCGAGCAGCCGGCCCGCCGGAGACCAGGACGGGTGGCTGGCGCCGCTGTGGATGTCGGTGTCGAGCCCGGTGGCGAGGTCGATGAGGTGGAGCTCGGGTGGTGCCCCGGCGACGGTGAGGTCGTGCTCGACCACCGCGATCCGGCGGCCGTCCGGCGACGCGGTGGCCTCCAGGTAGGCGGCCTGGGCTCCGCCTCGGGGCACCGCGCCGCAGCTCGCCTGGGCGCAGCGGGCGGCCTGGAGCACGGTCGCCGCGGGCGCGGGCTCGCCGTCGGAGAGGGCGCCGAGTCCGGTGAGGAGCACCTCGGAGGCGGCCTCGCCGCGGCGGCCGGCGAGCACCAGGGCATGCTCGGCGCGGCCCAGCCCCCCGGTCCGGAAGTGCAGCGCCACCGCCCTCTGGACCGGCTGGAGGTGCTCGTTGCGGGCGCCATTGCCGATGGTCACGGTGTAGCTCGTCGCCGGGTCGAGGAGCCGGCCGGGGAGCAGGAGGAAGCGGCCGTGGTCGCGGCGGTTGGCCACCACCCGGGTGCCCGCCACCGCCGGGGAGAGGTGGATCGCGGCGGCGGTGGCGGGGCCGTCCATGAGGTCGTTGAAGGAGACCACCACCGGGCTGTCCATGGGGACGTCGGTGGCGCCGTCGGAGGGGCTGCCGCTCAGCAGCTGCGGGGCCGGCGCGGTGGTGAGCTCCCAGTGGTGGTCGAGGGAGTTGGCCGCGCCGCCGGTGTCGCGCACCCCCGAGTCGATATGGAAGGTGTACTTGGTGGAGGGGAGGAAGATGGCGCCGCGGTGCTCGAGCACGAGGGTCGCCGACGCGGGCAGCCAGGTGACCCGGCAGGGGGCGCCGGCGGCGGCGCCGAAGGCGTGCCCGAGGTCACAGCCGGCGAGCGGTGGCTCCACCCGGAAGCGCCGCGCCACCGAGGCGTGGTCGACGGGGTGGTCGAACACGACCTTGATCGGGGCGTCGGCGGTGATGCTGGTGGAGCCGCCGGCGGGGCTGAGCGCGATGATCTGCGGAGGCGCCCCTGCGCAGCCGGGCAGCAGCGCGGCCGCCAGGCCGAGGACGATCCCTCCGGCGGCGGCTCGCCGCCCGATCCGGGTCCCGGTCAGAGAGGCTTGCGCAGCGCCGACTCGACGTCGATGCCGGGAGGCGATCCCGCGCCGGCCTTGACCTCGATGCGCGCCGGGCGCTCCGCCGCCAGCCGGTTCACCGCCAGCGGCGACTCCTGGAGATCCCGCTGGGAGTGGGTGTAGGCGCCGTGGAGCGCCCCCTTGCGGAGCAGGATGACCCCGGTCTCGGTGCCGCCGGCGACCACGACGGAGCCGTCGACCTTCTCCTCCGACAGGTACTCGAGGAGCTGCTCGAAGTTGACGAAGCGTCCCAGCAGGCCGGTGAACAGCGGCCGGGCGGTGAGCAGCTGGGCGAGCGCCACCACCGTCTCTCCGCTCAGCTCGATGACGTCGAGCAGGCCCTCGCCGCGCTCCATGCGCCGGCGGAGGTGCTGGAACGCGATCTCGGCCTGGGTGAGGGTGCCGTCGCTGAACAGCGCCTCGAGCACGTGGCCGTCGTGGAGCAGGAGCACGCCGCTGAAGCCGGGGCCCTCGAGCCGCACGTAGCCGGTGAGCTTGTCGGTGTCGAGGGTGCGCAGCAGCTTGGGGAAGTCGACGAAGGCGCTCTTCAGGCCCTCGTAGATCGGCTTGCCCGCGGGCAGCGGGTAGAGCTCGCCGAGCGGCTTCGCGTTGGGGTTGCCGTAGACCTGGCCTGCGTCCGGCGACGTGGTGGGCGGCTGGGCGATGCCCATGGTGGGGATTGCGGTCTCGGTCACCATGGTGTCTCCCGTCGTGATCGGCGTCGGTGGGGGTGGCGGCGAACCCCAGGAGGTGGCGGCGGAGGCGACCGGCTTCGCCGGCTCCGCGACCGCGGTGGCCACGCCCGTGCCCCGGCTGTCGGCGACGCCGCCCACGGCCTGGACCTCGAGGGGGCGGCCGCTGCCGTTGCTCGGGGCGGCCACCGGCTGCCGGCGCTCGGCCTCGGCGAGGAGCTCGGTGGTGGCGGCCTTGATGGTCTCCTCGGCGGGCAGCTTCGCCCGCGGGTCGAAGGTGAACTGCCCGTCCTTCCAGGAGAGGGCGGAGATCACCGCCTCCTCTCCCTGGCCGAGATCACCCGCGGCGTGGAAAAGGTGTCCGAAGAGAAAATAGAGCGAGCAGCTGGCATCCCCGGACGCCACCGAGAGCGTGCCGGTGGCACGCTCCGACTGCATGGCCTCGAGCAACGAGGCGAGGCTGTTCTGCGCGAGCGAGCCCTGCGTCTGCACCCGGGTCTCCTCCTAGCATGCTGGTCGAGCGGTTACTCCGGGGGGCATCCGCGCGGCTCAGCCGACCGCGTTGCACCGCGGGCATAGGTCCGGCGACCTGACCTGTGGCAGTGGGCGGCCTATAGTAGCAACGATTCGCGCGCTGACACGCTCGCCGCCCCCCTCTGACGTCCCCGCGATCATGCCGTGACCGCTGCCACATCCGCCAGTTCCGTGTTGCCAGAGCGTCCGCGCGCCCTCGCGCCGCCCACCTCGCCGGCGGACTCGTGGGACCGCGCGCTGGCGGGATGGCCGCGCGCCCACCTGCTCCAGAGCCATGGCTGGGGCGCGGTGCAGGCGGCGACGGGCTGGAGCGTGCACCGACTCCGTGTCGACGCCGGCGCCGGCCGCACCCTCCCGGTCACCGCGCTGTCCGCTCCGGTGGTGCCGGGGGCGCCGCCCCGCGTCTACGTCCCCCGCGGGCCCGCCTGCGCCCCCGCCGACGCCACCGCATGGGCGGCGGCCCTCGCCGCGCTCGAGGAGCTGGCCGCGCGGCTGGGAGCGGTGCACGTCACCGTCGAGCCCAGCGCCTGGAGCGAGGACGCGCCGGAGCTGGAGCGGCGGCTGGGCCCGGGCTGGGCGCCGGTCGACCCGGTGCAGCCCTCCCACACCGCCGTCGTCGACCTCGCCGGGGGCGAGGCCGCGGTGCTGGCGCGGATGCGCCCGAAGGGCCGCTACAACGTGCGCCTCGCCGAGCGCCGCGGCGTGGTCGTGGAGACGCTCACCGACGAGCGGCTCGCCGCCGCCCGGCTGGCGCGGCTCTGCGCCGCCACCGAGCGACGCCAGGGGATCGTCCTGCCCGGCTCCGGCCATCTCCGGCTGGTGCTCACCGCCCTCCCGGGCGCCTGGGTGCAGATCGCGAGCGTCGACGGCGAGGTTGCGGCCGGCGCCCTGGTGGTGCCCTTCGCCGGCGAGGCGATCTACCTGTACGGCGGCTCGTCGTCGGCGCACCGCGAACGCCAGCCCTCGGCGCTGATGCAGTTCGCGGCGATGCGGGCGGCGCTGGCCGCGGGGTGCACCCGCTACGACCTCTGGGGCATCCCCCCCGACGCCGACGCGAGCCATCCCTGGCACGGCCTGCGCCAGTTCAAGCTGGCCCTCGGGGGCCACGAGATGGTCGCAGCGGGGGCGTGGCGGCGGGAGCGCCGGCCGCTGGCGGGGCGGGCGCTCGAGGCCGCCGAGGCCGCCCGGCTGGCGGCACGCCGGGTGCGCCGGCGGCTGCACCATGGCAGCGGAGGGTGACGTGCCCATAGAATCGCGCCGCCTGATGCGGACGCTGGGATGGATGTGAACGGACAGCGACGGGTCCTCGTCATCGACGACGAGGCGCTCATTCGCAAGACCGTCCGGCTCGCCTGCGAGCAGGAGGGCTATGCGGTGCAGGAGGCGGAGACCGGCACCCAGGCGCTCTCCGCCCTGGAGAGCTTCCGCCCCGACATCATCCTGCTCGACCTGATGCTGCCCGACATCAGCGGCTTCGACATCTGCCGCGACATCCGCCGCACCGGTTCCAAGGTGCCGATCCTCATCCTCAGCGCCAAGACCGAGGAGATCGACGTGGTGGTGGGGCTGGAGATCGGCGCCGACGACTACATCGTCAAGCCGTTCCGGCCGCGGGAGCTGCTCGCCCGCATCGCCGCCCACCTGCGCAAGGCGCGCCAGGACGAGGAGCGCGGCGACGACGGGCGGATGGTCTTCCGCGACCTGGTCATCGACGTCAACGAGCGCCGGGTGTTCCGCGGGGGGATCGAGGTCAACCTCACCCACACCGAGTTCGACCTCCTCACCCTGCTCGCCGCCCAGGCGGGCAAGGCGCTCTCCCGGGAGAAGATCCTCAACGCGGTGTGGGGGTACGACCACCCCATCGAGACCCGGGTCATCGACGTGCACATCCGCAACCTGCGGCGGAAGATCGAGGAGAATCCCTCCCAGCCGCTGTACATCCTGGCGGTGCCGGGGGTGGGCTACCGGTTCACCGCCACCAAGCCCTGACGGGGCGGTTCACCGTGCTGGTGAGCACAGGGATAGACTTCGCCTCTACATGTCCATTCCGATGCTCCAGCCGCGGCGGGGGGAGATCCGCGCCGCGCCGCCCACGCCCGCCGACCCCTGGGTCTCGATCACCGTGCTCCTGCTCGGGCTGACGGTGGTCGGGCTGGTCGCCGGCGGGGTGCTGGCCGTCGACGACTGGACCACTCCGAGGGCGGAGCAGCCGCTCCTCCTCACCGTGCTCGGCATCTTCGTCGTCGCCCTCGGGATCCCGGTGATCACGGCCGCGGCGCGCTGGGCACGCACGGGTCAGCGGTAGCGCGTGGCCGAGCGCGCACGGCGGGGCGAGAGGTCGAACGGGGCCGCCAGCGACCGCCCGGAGCCCTTTCCCAGCTACGAGGAGCTCGCCTCCGACCTCCTCGAGGCCCTCGACGAGGCGGGGCTGTCGATCGAGGACGTCCGCCACGAGCTCGAGCCCGGCGCCGGCGAGCGCCGCTTCGAGTGCACCGTCCGGCTGCAGCCGAGCGAGCCGCCCTCCCGCTACCACGCCCATCTCAGCTTCGTCTGGGACGCGCTGATGACCTACGTCGCCGCCTACGGGCCGGGGGCCGACTGCGACCTCTACCACGACGACGAGGAGCAGGAGGACTGTCCCCACCGGCGGCTCCAGCCCCAGCCCTTCGTCGAGATCGAGGCCGAGTTCGTGCTCGGCGACGGCGGCTATGAGCTCCAGGAGCTGGGTGAGGTGGCGGGCTGGCTCGACACCGTGCAGACGCTGCTCGGCAAGGCCTTCCCCACCGACGACCGCCCCAGCGTCCACGTCGGCCTCGCCGCCCTCGGCGGCTCGGTGCTGGTCGAGAAGCTGACCGCCGAGCACTCCTGGCTCATCGACTTCGACGAGCCCCCCGACTTCACCTCGATGGCGGCGCAGGTGATGGCGGCGCTGCGGCTCGTCCCTCAGCTGGCAGACCGGCTGCCGATGTAGCCCACTTCCCGGCGCGCTCCACCAGGAGCCAGCCGTCGGGGTGGCGGAGGTCGGGGTCGAGCTCGGCGAGCAGGGCGCAGAAGAAGGGACGGTTGCCGAGCTCGGGGTGGGGGACGCACATCCCCGGGTGGTCGGCGGCCACCTCGCCACGCTCGCCGAGCAGGAGGACGTCGGCGTCGGCGCGGCGCGGACCCCAGTGGTAGGTGGGGCGCCGCCCCGCCGCCCGCTGGGCGCGCTCACAGTGCCCCAGCCACTCCGCCGGCGCCAGCGGGACGTCGGAGCGCAGCCGCACCACCTGGTTGTGGAAGTCGGGCTGGCGCCGGACGCCGACCGCGCGGGTGAGCAGCACGCTCGAGGCGGCCTCGAGGTGGACCGGCGGGCTCGCCAGCCCCGCCCGCAGCGCCCGGAGAGCCGCGGTGCGGTTGCCCAGGTTGGCGCCGAGGGAGACCCAGGCCACCGCGGTGCCGCCCGGGGTCACCCGGTGGGCCCGGGCCGGGGCAGCGCGAGGATCTCCTCGGGGGTGCCGCGGAGCACCGCGTCGGCGACCCGGAGCGCCCGGGCCACCTCGGCGACGTCGTGGACCCGCACCAGGTCGGCGCCGTTGGCGGCGGCGAGCACGCAGAGCGCCAGGGTGCCCTCGAGCCGCTGCTCGGGTGGCGCCCCGCCGAGGAGGGCGCCGATCGTCGACTTCCGCGACGGTCCCACCAGCAGGGGGCGGTCGAGGGAGCGGAGCTCGCCGAGCCGGCGGAGCAGCTCGAGGTTGTGGGCCGCGGTCTTGCCGAAGCCGAGGCCGGGGTCGACGATGACCCGCTCGCGCTCGATCCCCGCGGCCTCGGCGATGGCGAGGCACTCGTGGAGACCGGCGCAGACCTCCTCGACGACGTCGGCGTACTCGGGGTCGGCCTGGTTGTGCATCACCACCACCGCGGCCCCGGCGGCGGCGACCACCGCCGCCATGCCGGGGTCGCGGCGCAGGCCCCAGACGTCGTTGACGATCACCGCCCCGGCCTCGAGCGCGGCCCCGGCGACCGCGGCCTTCCGGGTGTCGACGCTCACCGGCACCTCGAGGCGGGCGGCCAGCTCGCGCACCACCGGCACCACCCGGGCGATCTCCGCCTCCTCGGGCACCGGGTTGCTGCCGGGCCGGGTGCTCTCGCCGCCGACGTCGACGATGTCCGCGCCGGCGGCGGCGAGGGCGAGGCCGCGGGCGACGGCGTCGTCCGGGTCGGCGCCGGTGCCGTCGCCGCTGAAGGAGTCGGGGGTGGCGTTGACGATCCCCATCACCAGGGTCCGGCGGTCGAAGCGGAGCACGTGGCCGCCGGCGGCGACCGGGGCCGGCCGGCTGCCGCGCCCGGCGAGGGCGGCCTGGAGGGCGGCGCCGAGCACCTCGGTGCGCCGTCCCCACTCCACCAGCCGCGAGGGCAGGTCGCCGAAGGCACTGAGCGGGCCGAGCAGCAGCGCGCGGTCGCCCGGCGCCGAGGTCAGCGCCTCGCCGCCGAGGCGGCGGAGCTCGCGGACCAGCACCCGGCACTCGTCGGGGGCCAGGCCGCTCACCGCGATCGCCTCGGCTCGGCCGTGCCGGGCCAGCGCCGGCAGCGCCGCGGGACCGCCGCCGAGCGCGAGCACCGCGTCGCGCAGCGCCGACTCCGGCCCCGGGGTCAGGGGGCGGACGTTGTAGCGCCCCAGCTCGGCCTCGCTCGGGGTGGTCATCGCTCCAGGTCGGGCGTGGCTCCGCGCGGGACGAACGGCTCGTCGGGCGGCTGCACCAGTCCGGCGGATCTCTTCGGCACCATCACCCGCCGCCGGAAGAAGCAGACCAGCTCACCGCGCTGGTTGTAGGCACGGGTCTCCACGGTCACCACCCCCCGGTCGGAGCGCGACTGCGACTCGCGCATCGCCACCACGGTGGACTCGGCGTAGATGGTGTCGCCGTGGAAGGTGGGGTTCTCGTGCTTGAGCGTCTCCACCTCGAGGTTGGCGATCGCCTTCCCGCTGACGTCCGCGACGCTCATCCCCAGCGCCAGGCTGTACACGAGGTTGCCGACCACCACGTTGCGCTTGAAGTGCGTCGACGTCTCCGCGTAGTGGGCGTCGATGTGGAGAGGATGGTGGTTCATGGTGATCATGCAGAAGAGGTGGTCGTCCGCCTCCGTGATCGTCTTGCCGGGCCAGTGCCGGTAGGTGGCGCCGACCTCGAACTCCTCGTAGTACCTGCCGAACTGCACGGGGATGGACCTCCGGGTGGGTGGAGGCCGCCAACTGTAGCGGGAGGGTGCGGGCTCGCCGCTCAGCCCGCGCCGGGCAGCCGCACGATGAACACCGAGCCCACCCCGGGGCTGCTCTCCACCTCGATGCTGCCGCCGTGCGCCTCCACGGTGTGGCGGGCGATCGCCAGGCCCAGGCCGGTGCCCTCGCCGTCGCGGCCGCGGGAGCGGTCGGTCTTGTAGAAGCGCTCGAAGACCCGCCCCAGCTCCTCGGGTGCGATGCCGCAGCCGGTGTCGGCGACGCGCAGCTCGACCAGCTCCCGGCCGCGGTGGTGGCGGCCCCGGGCGGAGAGGGTGATGACCCCGCCCTCGGGGGTGAACTTGATGGCGTTGTGGACCAGGTTGCGGACCACCTGGCCGAGGCGGCTGGGGTCGCCGAGCACCGCGGGGGTGCCGGGCTCGACCTGGTGGCGCAGCTCCTGGCGGCGCTCGTCGGCGAGCGGGCGCAGCCGCTCGGCGGCGGCCACCAGGTCCTCCACCGGGGTCGGCACCGGTCGCAGCGGCAGCCGGCCGGACTCGATGGTGCTCAGCTCGATGAGCTCGGCCACCATCTGGGCCATGTGGGCGGTCTCCAGGCCGATCTTGCTGACGAACTCGCCGGCGACGCTGGTGTCGTCGAGGGCGCCGCCGAGCAAGGTCTCGACCAGCAGCTGGATGGCGGTGACCGGGGTGCGGAGCTCGTGGGAGACGTTGGCGACGAAGTCGCGGCGCACCCTCTCGAGGCGGCGGAGCCGGGTCTCGTCGCGGAGCAGGATGGCGACCTCCACCGGCTGGGCCACCGCCTCGCCGATCGGCAGGGCGCGGACCACCAGGTGGCGGGAGGCGGCGGGGTCGTCGAGCTCGCGGACCACCTCGCCGGCGCCGCCCAGGCACGAGGTCAGCATCAGCGGGATCCGGTAGTCGCGGACGCTGTCCTCCAGCCGCAGCCCCTCCACCTCGTCGGGGAGGTCGAGCAGCACCCGGGCCGCGGGGTTGGCGAAGCGCAGGCGGTGGTCGGCGCCGACCACCACCAGGCCTTCCTCGAGCCGCAGCGCGACGATCTCGAAGAGCCGGACGGGCAGGGCCGAGGGGCCCTGCGCCCCCGTGTCAGGCGACATGGTGGGGGGAGTATATGCGGCCATCCGTCCGGTGGCGGAAGGCTGCTTAAGGACCTGTTAATATGTGGACAACCCACCCGACGCTGTACCTCCCGCAGCATGAGGAAGAGGGCGGATCCGGCGCCGAAGGGGGACACTGGGATGAGCGCCAAACGCATCCTCGTCGTCGAGGACGAGGAGAACATCCGCGACACGCTGCGCTACAACCTGGTCAAGGAGGGCTACCGGGTCGACGAGGCTCGCACCGGGCCGGAGGCGCTCACCGAGGCGCGCCGGGTGCGCCCCGACCTCATCCTCCTCGACCTCATGCTCCCCGAGCTGAGCGGGCTCGAGGTCTGCCGGATCCTCCGCCAGGAGATGACCACCCCGATCATCGTGCTCACCGCCAAGGGCGCGGAGGTCGACAAGGTGGTGGGTCTGAGCATCGGCGCCGACGACTACGTCACCAAGCCGTTCTCGCTCAGCGAGCTGATGGCCAGGATCACCGCCATCCTCCGACGCGTCGAGCTCAGCCGGGGCAGCGCCGTCGCCGCCACCGAGGTCGAGGAGCTGGGCGGCTTCACCCTCGACCGCGGCGCCCGGATCGTGCGCATGAACGCCGAGGAGGTGCGGCTGGCGCCCAAGGAGTTCGACCTCCTCTCCTACCTCCTCGCCCATCCCGGCCGGGTGCAGTCTCGGGAGCGGCTCATCCAGGCGGTCTGGGGCAGCAACTTCTTCGGCGACCGGAAGACCGTCGACGTCCACGTGCGCTGGCTGCGCGAGAAGTTCGAGGGCTTCGCCGCCCTGCCCTTCCGCATCACCACCGTGTTCGGTGTCGGCTACCGCCTCGACCGGCTCGAGGACGCCGCCACCCCCGAGCCCGCGCCTGCGGCGAAGCGATGAGCGAGGCCCCGCCCGAGGTCCGGGCGGCGGGCGCCGTGGTCTGGCGGCGCGGGCCCGGCGGCCACCGCCGCTGGGCGATCATCCACCGCCCCCGGTACGACGACTGGAGCCTGCCCAAGGGCAAGCTCGAGGAGGGGGAGAGCCTCGAGGAGGCGGCGGTGCGCGAGGTCAGGGAGGAGACCGGGTTGAGCGGTCGCCTCGGCCCCCACGTCGGCACCACCCGCTACCTCGACGGTCGTGGCCGCACCAAGACCGCCGACTACTGGCTGATGGAGGCGCTCGACGGCACCGACGGCTTCGAGCCCAACGCCGAGGTCGACGAGCTGCGCTGGCTCGACTCCGCCGAGGCGGCGGCGATGCTCAGCAACGACCACGACCGCGAGATCCTCGCCCGGGCCGCCGCCGACCCGCTGTCGCGCTGATCATCGGGGGATCGTGACCGGCGTGTCACCGGATACGCGCCCGCCTCCTGCGACAGTTCGACTGCGTCCCAGGTCCGCCGCCCGGCACGGACCGAACGATGAGAGAGGAGGTTGCCACCGTGATGATCCGTCGCGCCGCGTCGTGGATGGGCGAGACCGCAGTGGCCATGCTCCTCGCCCTCTGCGTCATCGCCGTGAGCATGCCCGTGACCACCGTCGAGGCTGCCCTGCGCTGAGAGCGCCCTAGCTCCTGGCCCGCTCCAGGAGGCGCTTGGCGATGATGATCCGCTGGATCTCGTTGGTGCCCTCGCCGATGCACAGCAGCGGCGCGTCGCGGTAGAGCTGCTCGATCTCGAACTCGCGGCTGAAGCCGTAGCCGCCGTGGATGCGCATCGCCTCGTTGACCGCCTCCATGCAGGTCTCGGTGGCGAAGAGCTTTGCCATCCCCGACTCGAGGTCGGTGCGCTCGCCGCGGTCCTTGGTGCGGGCGGCCTTCTGGGTGAGCAGCCGGGCGGCCTCGATCTTGGTCGCCATGTCGGCGAGCTTGAACTGGATCGCCTGGTGCTCGGCGATGGGCTTGCCGAAGGTCTGCCGCTCCTGGGCGTAGGCGAGGGCGAGCTCGAAGGCGCGCTGGGCGACCCCGACACCGCGGGCGGCGACGTTGATGCGGCCCACCTCGATCGCGGCCATCATCTGCTGGAAGCCGCGGCCCTCGACGCCGCCGAGGAGGTTGGCCTCGGGCTGCCGGTTGGCCTCGAAGACCAGCTCGGTGGTCTCCACGCCCTTGTAGCCGAGCTTGTGGATGTGCTTGCTGGCGCTGAGACCCGGGTACTTCTTCTCGGCGAGGATGCAGGCCATCCCCCTGTGTGCCGGCCTGGCGCTGGGATCGGTCTTCACCAGGGTGGCGACGACGGTGGAACGCTCGCCGTTGGTGACCCACATCTTGGTGCCGTCGATCACGTATTCGCCGTTGTCGCGCACCGCACGGGTGCGGATCGCCTGCACGTCCGAGCCGCAGTTGGGCTCGCTCATCGAGAAGGCGGCGTGGTACTCGCCGGTGGCCATCCTCGGGAGGAAGCGCTGCTTCTGGTCGTCGGTGCCGAACTGCTGGAGCAGGAAGGCGACGATGAAGTGGGTGTTGATCACCCCGGTGATCGACATCCAGCCGCGCGCGATCTCCTCGCAGACCCGCGCATAGGTCTCCATGTTCAGGCCGGCGCCGCCCCACGCCTCGTCGATCGCGAACCCGAAGAAGCCGAGCTCCTTCATCTTGGCGACGATCGCCTCGGGGTAGGTGTCGTCGTACTCGAGCCTGTGGGCCACCGGGATGATCTCGCGCTCGACGAAGTCGCGGACCAGGGCGATGACATCGCGCTGCTCGGTGGTGAGTCCGTCCAGGGTGCTCGCCATGTGGCTCCTCAACTCCCCTCAGCCGGCCGCGGCGGCCTGCCGGGGCTCGAGACCGGCCGCACGTCCACGCAGGTAGAACTGCGTCGCCATCTTGCGCGACGCCTCGTCGATCATCTCGTCGCCGAGCATCACCGCGCCCCTGCGCTCGACCTCGGTGGCGTGCCGGTAGGCGTCGAGGATGCCGGCGGCGCGCTCGAACTGCTCCTGGCTCGGGGTGAACGCGGCGTTGCAGGCGTCGATCTGGCCGGGGTGGAGCACCCACTTGCCGTCGTAGCCGAGCGTCGCTGCCCGGCGGGCCGCGCGGGTGTAGCCCTCGACGTCGCGGATCGCCAGGTAGGGGCCGTCGATCACCTGGATGCCGGCGGCCCGAGCCGAGACGGCCAGCTTGAAGAGCACGTAGTGGAAGGCGTCGCCGGGGTAGTCGGGCGAGCCGTTGGCCACGGTCAGCGAGGGCAGCTGCATCGCCGCCGAGAAGTCGGCGGGACCGTAGGTGAGGGTCTCCAGCCGAGGGCTCGAGAAGGCGATCGCGTCGGAGTTCATCAGGCCCTGGGCGTCCTCGACCTGCGCCTCGATGCCGATCCTCCCCGGCTCCAGCTCGAACTCCTGCTCGAGCTGGGTGAGGGCGCGGTCGACGAAGGCGATGTCGCCGGCGTTCTGCACCTTGGGGACCATGATGCAGTCGAGCACCGAGCCCGCCCCGCGGATCACCTCGAGCAGGTCGAGGAAGGCGTAGCGGCTGCCCACCTGGTTGATCCGCACCACCCGGGTCTTGGTGCCCCAGTCGTGGGCGGTGAGCGCCTCGACGATCTTTGCCCGGGCCCCGGGCTTCTCCAGCGGGGCGCAGGCGTCCTCGAGGTCGAGGAACACCTCGTCGGCGGCGCTGGACGCGGCCTTCTCCATCATCCTCGGGTTGCTGCCGGGACAGGCCAGAACCGACCGGCGAAGGCGCTGGGGCATGGACGCGGACCTCCTCGCCCCCGGGGCCAGAGGGCGGGGGCGCGCTGGACGGCTCCGTGCGGCCGTCCCGGACATTCTAACGAGGCACTCTGAAATGACGCGTTGCGTCAGACGATTGTCGCCACCGGCGGCGGGTCAGTCCTCGCTGCGCGGGCGCGGCGGTGAGGGCGGGCGGTCGTCGGGTGGCGTGCCCGCGTCGTCCGGGGGCGTCCGGCCGCCGAAGCCGGGGAAGCCCGGGAACCCGGGGAAGCCGCCCATGCTCCCGAAGAGCTGCTGCAGGTGCTCGGGACCGCCGAGGTCCTCCTGCACCCGCTCGACCAGCTGGCCGAGCAGCTCGTGGAGGCGGGGGTCGTCGACCAGCTTCTCCTGGATGCCTCCGAGCTGGGTCATCAGGTCCTTGACCGCCGCCTCCTGCGCGACCTGCATCAGCACCGGCTGCGAGGCCGCGGCCGCCACCATCTGGGACTGCTCGCGGAGCACCTCGAAGCCGCGGCAGGCGAGGCACTCGCCGCTGTGGTTGCAGCGGCAGAGCGAGGTCTTCAGCCGGTCGAGCTCCCGATGGAGGCCGCTGAGGTCGAGCGACGGCGGCTGCGCGTCCACACCGCCAGTATGGCACCGTCTCGCCGCCGCGGCCGGCGGAGGTCCGCCTCAGCCCAGGAAGGAGAAGTGGGTGAACTGCGCGACCAGGGCGCCGAGCAGGACCGGGAAGGTGACCAGCACCAGCCGGTCGACCCAGGGCCGGCGGCCGGCGCGGGCGAGGAGCACGAACACCGGGAAGACGGTGAGCAGGTAGCGGGCGCTGCTCTCCTGCGGGGTGACCAGCGACTCGCGGCAGACGATGGGGAGCGCGCTCACCACCGCGTAGGCGAGGTAGGAGGCGGGCACCCGGCCCCACATCAGCGGGATCGAGATCACCAGCGCCAGCGAGCCCACCAGGTTGAGCACCTCCTCGGGGTGGCCGCCGTCGAGGACGGTGCGCAGGCTGTCGTGGAGCGCGGTCCAGGGCGCCACCGAGTGGTTCCCCCAGACCTCGCGCTGGAGGCTGAGCACCCCGCCGTCGACGCCGAGGCGCAGCCGGATGTAGAGGTCCCACCCGGCGATGGCGATCAGCGGCAGGAGTGCGAAGAGATGCGCCACCCGGAGCGGCGAGAGGCCGTCCGCCCGGCGCCGGCGGGCGTCGGCGACGACCTCGACGAGCAGGGGGGCGACCAGCAGCGCCCCGGTCGGGCGGCAGAGGGCGGCGAGCGCCGCCAGCCCCCCGGCCCCCGCCATCCGGCCGCGCCGGGCGGCGAGGATCGAGGTGGTGGCGAGCAGGAGGAAGAGCGACTCGGTGAAGGCGGCGAGCAGGAAGAAGGCCACCGGGGCGACGGCGAGATAGAGGATGGTGCGGTCGGCGGTGCCGCGGTCGAGGTCGCCGGCGACGAGGTGGTGGAGCACCACCAGGGCGGCGACGAGGGCGGCGGTGCTGAGCAGCAGCCCGGCGAGGGCGGGGTTGCCCCCGACCAGGGGGGAGAGCACGTGGACGGCGCCGGGGAAGAGGGGGAAGAAGGCGGCGTCGGGGTCGCCGTGGCCGTAGCCGCTGCGGGCGATGTGCTCGTACCAGAGGGCATCCCAGCGCTGCCAGGGTCCCACCCACGGCCAGAGCCGCGAGCCCTGGGGGGTGAGCAGCTCGAGGTGGTCCCCGCCCACGCCGGTGATCGGGTCGACGATCACCGAGCCCCAGGCGATCAGGCCGAGGGCGACGCGCAGGCCGAGGACGATGGCGAGGGCCTGGCGCAGCGCCGGGTCGCCCAGCCCAGCCCGGACCCGGGTCAGCCCCCGGACCACGTTCGGAAGGGATAGAGCGCCTCGAACCAGTAGCCGAGGATGCAGGCGTAGCCGGCCAGCACCGCCCGGGGCAGGCTCGGGTGGGAGAGCAGGCGCGCCACCGCCAGGTAGACGGCGGGGAGCACGATCACCATGTAGTAGAGGTAGCTGATCCGGTTGCCGAAGGAGCCGAGCGGCGCCGCCGCGACCACGAAGGGGATGAAGGTCCCCAGGAACCAGGCGACGGCGAGCAGCGAGAGGTCGTCGCGGTCGCGACGGGCGGTGTGCACCGCGAGGAAGAGGGCGGGCAGCGTGAGCAGGATGATCGCCGGGTTCATCAGCCCCTGGAAGGCCACCACCGGGTGGGTGGCGGTCACCTTGCCGTCGCTGAGGACGTTGGTGTTCACCGTGTAGTAGTTGATCGGCTCCTGGTTGAGCAGCCACTGCCAGGGGTAGGAGGCGATGCCCTCGGGGCCGTGGGGGCTGGTGAGCTTGGCGGCGTAGTCGAACATCGCTCGGGTGTGCACCAGGGGGTTGTGGTACGCCGACCAGAAGTGGTCGAGGCCGTAGAGCACGCCGAGGTAGACGAGCATCGCCACCGCAGCGCAGGTGGCCAGCGGGGCCAGCCGCTCGACCGCCCGGCGGCGCAGCGAGAGATCCGTCCCGCGGGTGCGCAGCAGCACCCGGCCGGCCTCGAGCAGGGCGAGGGCGATCAGCGCGTAGGGGGCGACCAGCTTCACGCAGCCCCCCAGGCCGAGCAGGGCGCCGGCGAGCACCGGGCGGTCGCGGAGGTAGAGGGCGGCGGCGGCGAGCATGAAGACGACCACGAACACGTCCAGGGTCGCGATCCGCCCGTGCACCAGCGAGAGGTTGTCGGCGGCCATCAGCCCGGCCGCGCCCAGCGCCAGCCAGGCGCCGCCGCCGGCGGCCCGGACCACCCAGAACATGGCGAGGATGGCCAGGCAGCCGAAGATCAGCGGGAGGATCCGCCAGCCCAGCGCCCCATCGCCGAAGACGCGCATCCCCAGGGCGATGAGCAGCTTGCCCAGCGGGGGATGCTCCTGGTTGGGGTCGAGACCGGCGGGCGAGCCCGCGTAGTGGTCGCCGCCGGGGACGTGGAACCCGAGGATCACCCGGGCGGCGTTGACGTAGTAGGCCTCGTCGAAGATCAGCGCCCTGGAGGGGTGGTCGAGCCACCAGGCCCGCGCGCCGAGCGAGAGCAGCGAGACCAGCGCCAGCAGCGCGAACGGCGCGCGGGGGCTGGCGAGGAGGGTCGCGCCTCGAGCCCACGAGCGCCGGGCGAGGGAGGCGGGGGCGGGCACGGTCGCGGTCTCCGGCGTGGCGCGGCTCCTTCTGGGATCGGGCGACCGGGGATGGTAGCGAGGCCGCCGCTGGTGAGTTCGTGGCGAGTGAAAGATTGATGGGAACTCCGCGTTACATGAGCGCCGGGTCCGCGAAGCCCCCGTCCCGTTGGGAGCGTTGGTAGCACGGGGGGGCCTCACGGCATCGGTGGAAGGGTGCAGGCCGGCGGGACTGCTGCAGCAACCGTTGCGTGCCCGAGAGAGGCCGCACAGCGAGGTGACGTCCCAGTGGTCCGACCGACTGTTTCTCCCATCCAGGCGCGCGTGCTCGGCGTCGTTCTCGGCGTGTCCGGGTTCGCGTTCGCATCCGTCTCCGGGTTCGCCGCAAGCCACGTCTCGGCGGACACCAAGATCGCTGACAACAAGGTCTGGGTGACCGCCGACGGGTCCGACAAGGGCCCCGCCGCCGGTGACTTCGTCCGGGTCATCAGCGACTGCAAGGACGTCCTCGTGTGGGGGAACGACCTCCACAACAAGAGCGGCGACTTCACCGTCTACTTCGACGATCACAACGGCAAGGACAAGCAGGTCGAGGAGATGACCTGGAAGTACGACAAGGGCGGCAAGGACAAGCAGGTCATCGCCACCATCGACGCCAGGGAGCTGATCAGCGACCTCAAGGACAAGGGCTTCTCCGCCCAGGACAACGGCTGGCACATCGACCTGAAGTTCTCGGACCCCGACCGCCAGGTCGAGTTCATCCTCGAGAACTCGTGCAAGTCCGACAACGGGGGCGGCAGCAGCTCGACCCCGACCCCGGTCACCCAGCAGCAGGTTCCCCCGCCCGTGGTGAAGGGGACCACCACCCAGGCCCCGAAGGCCGCCGCCGTGGTCCCGCAGACCGGCGCGGACGCGCCCTTCCTCGGCGGCATGGCGCTGATGTCGATCGGTGGCGCCGCTCTCGGCTTCGCCCGGAAGCTGGGACGTCGCGAGGGCCGCTAGCCCCGGGAATCGACCAACCAACCAAGACGTGACACAAGGAGGGCCGTCCCGGCCGGATCGGGGCGGCCCTTCTTCTGTACCAGGGGAGGCTCGAGCCTCACCGTCGGGAGCATCGCCATGGACTTGTCACGGTTGGGACCACCACGCGGCGGGTCGTTTCAGATATAGTCCTTTCCGGCGATAGGATTCGTGCGCAGCTCCGGGTGGACGCCTGCGTCGCCCGCCGCCGTGCGCCGGTCGTGAGGCCGCCGCGTGCGTACGAAGACCTCGCCAGAGCACTTGCGCCGGTGCGATGCACGCATGGACGGCGCTCTCGAGGTTGACCTCCCCTGATCGCTCCCGACCTCGCCATCGACAGGCTGCATCTCCTCGTGCCCGATGGCAGTGACGCCATGGTGATCCTCTCGACCCTGGCGAACGGCCACAGCGCCGACGGCGAGGATCCGCGCGCGGTCTTCGCCGAACGCCTCGGTGAGCTCGACCACCTCACCGTCTCCTTCACCGACGCCGAGCCGCCCCAGGTGCGGCTCGCCCTTCCCGACCTCACCCTCCAATGCGCCGTGCAGGCGGCGCCCGACGGGGTGCGCGAGCACCTCGCCCTCCGCGTCGACGCGGTCAAGCCCACCAGCGGCCATCCCGAGGGCGCCAAGGTGCTCACGATCACGGCGCGCCACCCCGTGGTCAGCGCCGACAACGGCACCGTCAGTGACACCTTCCGGCTGCTCGACTGGCGGGAGTCGAGCCGGCGCGCCGCGGTCTCGCCGCAGCTGTACGCCACCCTCAAGCTGGTCGACCGGCTGGAGGGCGCCGAGAAGCAGCGGGCGGCCACCCAGCGAACCCGGTTCACCGCCGCCCGCGAGTCGTGGCGCTGCCGCAACTGCCGGGCGCTCTGGCGGCCCGACGACCACGAGCGCTGCCCCTCCTGCGGGCGGGTCTTCACCGAGGCCGACCGCCGCCAGCCCGAGGTCGGCAAGGTCGAGTTCACCATCCCGCCGGAGGACCCGCTCAACCTGCAGGCCGACGCCGCGGTGCTGGTCGAGCCCGAGGACGAGCCGAACTTCGTCGGCCGGGTCAGTCGCATCGACCACCACCGCCGCATCGTGGAGGTGGTCTGCCGCACCTTCGAGCACGCCGGCACCGAGGGCTACATCACCCCCTCGTTCAACCGCGCCCTCTACCAGGCGAAGCGCAGCGTGCTCGCCGCCATCGCCACCAAGGACTACGGGGTCGGCCTGCTCGCCCAGCTGCTGGTGGCGCCGCGGACGCTGGCGCCGCCGCTGCCCGACGAGATCGACGGGGCGGGATGGCTGACCGACGGGATGATCCCCAACGCCCCCCAGAACCGCGCGGTCTCGCTGCTCTCGAACTGCAGCGCCGGCCAGTGCGTGTTCATCCAGGGGCCTCCGGGCACCGGCAAGACGACGGTCATCGTCGAGGCGGTGAAGCGCCGGCTGGCCACCGACCCGGAGCAGCGCATCCTGGTCACCTCGCACAGCAACCTGGCCGTCGACAACGCGCTGGAGCGGCTCGCCGGCACCCCGGGGATGCGCGCGGTGCGGGTGGCGCGCGCCGAGCGGGTGCACCCCACCGTCGACCAGTTCCGCTGCGACGACGAGGACGACCCCCGGCTGCTCACCGCCAACTGCTACTTCGCCACCTGCGCCACCGCGGCGACGTCGGGCATCACCGACATGAACTTCGACATCGTCATCCTCGACGAGGCCAACAAGGCGCGCGCCGACGAGGCGCTCCCGGCGCTGCGGCTGGGCTCGGCGGTGGCGATGGTCGGCGACCACAAGCAGCTGCCCCCGGTCGAGGACGATGCCCTCTACGGCATCGTCGAGACCGACCCGGCGCTCGAGGACCTGGTCAACCGCAGCCTCTTCGAGCAGTGCTGGGAGGGCGGCCTCGTCGACGACGCGAAGTGCCTGCTCACCGTCCAGCACCGCATGCACCCGGACATCTCCGCCTACGTCTCGAAGGCGTCGTACGACAACCAGCTCGAGGACGCGGCCGAGGTGCGCGCCTACTCGTTCGTCACCCGCAAGCCCTTCCCGGTGGCGCTGCACTTCGTCGACACCGAGGGGATGAAGGGCAGCAGCGAGCGCCGCGGCCCCGGCGGCGCGCTCCGCAACGAGGCCGAGGTGCGGATCGCCGCCCAGGTGGTGCGGCTGCTCGACGAGCGCTGCCCGCGCGACCTCAGCATGGCGGTGATCGCGATGTACGCCGAGCAGGTCGAGCGGCTCCGCCAGGCCCTGGGACGGCGCAAGTTCAAGCGGCCGGTGAAGATCGACACCGTCGACTCGTTCGAGGGGCGCGAGGAGGACCTGGTGGTCATCTCGCTGGTGCGGAGCAACGAGCGCGGCCGCATCGGGTTCCTGCGGGTGCCCAACCGCCTCAACGTCGCGATCTCGCGAGCCCGCCGGCTGGTCGCCTGCATCGGCGACAGCGCCACCCTCCGCGCCGGCGAGGAGTCGATGTACGGAGTGCTCGTCGAGGCCGCCCGCTCCACCGGCGGATGGCTCCCCGCCAGCGAGCTGGTGACCCCGACCAAGCGCACCCAGGCGCCGCGCCGCCGCCCCGCGGTGCCCCCCGTCGCCGCCGGGGGCGAGGGCGACGTCGAGACCCCGGGGCGTCCCGCCCGCCGGCGCCGCCGCCGTGGCGCCCGCCGTCCCGGCCAGCAGCAGCAGGTCACCGCGGCTCCGGGCACGGAGGAGCAGGCTGCCGCCGCCGCCGGCGGCCCCCCCGCGGCGAGCGAGGCCGGCGCCGACGGGACGCCGGCGCGCCGCCGCCGCCGCCGCCGCCGCGGCCGGGGCACCGGCACCGGCGCCGAGGCGCATCCCGAGGCCGCCGCCGCGGCCACCACCGAGGCGGACGGGGGTGGAGAGGTGCCCGAGGGGGGCGACGCCACCCGCGCCCGCCGCCGCCGTCGCCGCCGCCGCAGTGGGCGTGGCGGGGGCGCCGAGGGTGGCGCCGCGGCTCCGGCCGGGGCGGCGCCGGCGGCCGAGGCGCCCTCCGGGGGTGGGGGCGACTAGGGGCGATGCCCGTGGCCGCTCCGATCACCGTCTACGTCCGTGGCGGTGATCCCGACTCCGAGGCGGTGGTCGCGCACCTCCGCTCCCGGGGGCACCGCTTCACCACCCGTGACGTGCACAACGACCCCTCCGCCGCGGCGGTGCTCTTCGGCAAGCTCGGCCGGGTGGCGGTGCCCGCGGTCCAGGTGGGCGAGCGCATGCTGGTCGGCTACGACCCCGTCCAGCTCGCCCGCTTCCTCCCCTCCCAGCAGGCCGAGGAGCCCCCGGTCAGCTTCGGCGCGGCGGTGCGCTCGGTCCCCCCGGAGCTCGCCCGCGAGCGCGGCCTGGCCGCGGCGGGAGGCGTCGAGGTGGGCCGGGTGACCCCGGGCACGCCGGCCGCCGAGGCGGGGATCCGCCCCGGCGACGTGATCACCGGCGTGGGTGCCTACAGCCTGGCGGGTGGCGCCGATCAGTTCCGCGCCGCCGTCGCCGCCCGGAGGCCAGGCGACACCATGACCCTCACCGTCCGCAGGGACGGCGGCGACGTGGTGCTGCCCGTGGCCTTTCCCCGGGACGGCGGGGAGGACGGGGCCCCGGCCGGCTGACTACCAGCCGGGAGGCGGCTCCTTGCGGTTCAGGAGCCTCGCGAAGTCCTCCGCGCGGGCCAGCGCCTCCCAGCGCCGGTTGAAGAAGTCCTGGCAGATCATCCTGCCGTCCGCAAGGCTGGTCACCGTGACCGCCCACTGGTTGAGCGCGCGCGCCACCTCGACCTCGTGCGTCTCGGCCTCGTTGCGCAGCACCACACCACTCGGGGCGGGACGCCGTCCGCGTTCGTTGCGTCGTGGAGCGACCATAGCCATTGCGGTACCTCCTCCCGGAGCCGGTTCCAGGTCGGCCACAGCACCCCTCTCGCTGCGGGCCGGACACCGTGGGGTTGGGATCTTCCAGGGCGCGCGGCCGGCCGGGGCCGACCGCCAGCAGGTATCTTCGCCGATTCCGGCCCGAGAAAGAAGTGCCTTGTTCCCTCCCGACCGCTCGGTCAGACTCCGAGGTCGAGCTGGCCCGGTGGCGCCTCCAGGTCGGCGGCGGCGCTCGCCGCCCA
>DASXNK010000107.1 GCA_036495095.1 Candidatus Dormiibacterota bacterium
GCAGCCGCGCACCTCGTGGCCGGCGGCGCGCAGGAACCCGGCGGGCGAGGCGACGTGGAGCGGCTGGTGCCCGAGCTCGTAGCAGGACACCAGCAGCACCCTCATGTTCTCAGGGGGTGTCCAGGCCCGGCTATTTCTTGGAGGCCTGGTAGTAGGGGTTGGCGCCCTGGGCGTGGTCGGTGGTGTCGCGCACGTCGGTGATCTCGGGGAAGCGGTCGAGGATCGAGGTGCGCACCCCCTGGGCGAGGGTCACCGAGGCCATCCCGCAGCCCTGGCAGCCGCCGCCCATGTGCACGTAGGCGACGCCGTCGGTGACGTCGAGCAGGTCGATGTGCCCGCCGTGCTGGGCCACCGCAGGGTTGATCTCGAGGTCGATGAGCCGCTGCACGTCCTGGGCGAGGGGCTCCAGCCAGAGCGGGTTGGGATTGTCGACCTTGAGGGCGCCGGTCGAGGGGTCGGCGTCGAGCGTGGCCCCGTCGAGGTAGGCGGCGGTGGTCAGGGGCACGTGGAAGGTCAGGCCCTCGGGGCCCTCGACCACCATGTCGCCAGGGTGCTCCTTGCCGGTCTGGACCAGCTGCATGTCGTAGACGAACTGCCCGTCGGCGCGGCCGGTGATGGCCACGCGGACCCCGGCATCGGGCTGCCGCCGGTTGGCCCGCACCTGCTCGATGCGGGTGAGCGCGAACTCGGTCGCGCCGATGCGTGGCTGCTGCATGGTGTCCTCCTGGTCGGGGCGAACGCCCCTGGCGTCATTATCTGGGCGATGGCCATCCGCGTGCTGCTCCTGCTGCCAACCCGGACCTACCGGGCCGCCGCGTTCCTCGAGGCCGCCGGCCGGCTCGGCCTCGAGGTGGTGGTCGGGTCCGACCATGGGTCCTCGCTCGGCCATCTGATGGAGGGCCGCCAGCTCGTGGTCGACCTCGACCGCCCCGAGCAGGCCGCCGAGCTCGCCGCCGGCCTCGCCGCCACCCAGCCCCTCGACGCCGCCGTCGGGGTCGACGAGAGCGCGGTGGTCACCGCCGCCGCGGTGGCCGCCCGGCTGGGGCTGCGCCACAGCCCGGTGGAGGCGGTGGCGGCGACCCGGGACAAGCGGAGGCTGCGCGCCGCCCTCGCCGCCGCCGGGGTGCCCCAGCCGGACTGGCGGGCGGTCGAGGCGACTCCGCCGGCTGCGCTGGGCGCCGCCGAGCAGCTGGGCTACCCGGTCGTGGTCAAGCCGGTCGACCTCGCCGGCAGCCGCGGGGTGATCCGCGCCGACGGCCCGGCCTCGGTCACCGCCGCGGTCGAGCGGGTGGCCCGGATGCTCGCCGCCGAGCCCGGCTGCGACGGCCCGGGGCCGCCGCCGCTGCTGGTCGAGCGCTTCTGCGGCGGCCCCGAGGTGGCCGTCGAGGGCCTGCTCGACGCCGGGCGGCTGCGCATCCTCGCGGTCTTCGACAAGCCCGACCCCCTCGATGGTCCCTTTTTCGAGGAGACCCTCTACGTCACCCCGTCGCGGCTGGCCCCGGTCGACCTCGAGGCGGTGATCCGCCGCTGCGGCGAGGCGGTGGCCGCCCTCGGGCTCACCGAGGGACCGATCCACGCCGAGCTCCGCCTCCCCGCCCGCGGTGCCCCGGTGGTGATCGAGGTGGCGGCCCGCTCCATCGGCGGCCGCTGCTCGACCGCGCTGCGCTTCGCCGGCGGCGCCTCGCTCGAGGAGCTGATCCTCCGCCAGGCGCTGGGTCTGCCCCTGGGCGAGCCGGAGGTCCAGGGGGCGGCGGGCATCCTCATGCTCCCGATCGAGCGCGCCGGCCGGCTGGTCGGCGTCGAGGGCCTGGAGCGGGCCCGGGCCGTCCCCGGGCTGGAGAGCCTGACGATCGGGGTGCCCGGCGGTGAGATGCTCGTCCCCCTCCCCGAGGGCGATCGCTACCTCGGGTTCGCCGTGGCCCGGGGCGACCGCCCCGCGGCGGTCGAGGCGGCGCTGCGCCAGGCCTGGGCCGAGATTCACGTTGTCGTCACGGGCGACGCCGCCGCCGTGGTCGGGCGTTAGGCTGTCCCGCGCGTACCGACCACAGGAGACCCCGTGAGCACCGCCTCTCCCACCGACATCCGGATCCCCGCCGAGCTTCTCCCCGCCGACGGCCGCTTCGGCTGCGGCCCCTCGAAGGTCCGCCCCGAGGCGGTGCGCGCGCTCGCCGACGCCGCCGCCGACTACCTCGGCACCAGCCACCGCCAGAAGGGGGTGCGCTCGGTGGTGGGCCGGATCCGCTCCGGCATCACCGAGCTGCTCTCGCTGCCGGACGGCTACGAGGTGCTGCTCGGCAACGGCGGCACCACCTGCTTCTGGGACGCCGCCACCTTCGGCCTGGTCGAGCGCCACAGCCAGCACCTGTCCTTCGGCGAGTTCTCGTCGAAGTTCGCCTCCGCGGTCGCCGCCACCCCGCACCTCGACGCCCCCGAGGTGATCGAGTCGGCCGCCGGAACCCACCCCGAGGCGGTCGCCCGCGACGGCGTCGACCTCTACGCGCTGACCCACAACGAGACCTCCACCGGCGTCGCGATGGAGATCCGCCGCCCCCGGGGCGCCACCGGGCTGGTGGCGGTCGACGCCACCTCCGGCGCCGGCGGCCTGCGCGTCGACCCCGCCGAGTTCGACTGCTACTACTTCGCCCCGCAGAAGTGCTTCGCCGCCGACGGCGGCCTCTGGGTGGCGGCCTGCTCGCCCGCCGCGGTCGAGCGCATCGAGCGGCTGAAGGCCTCGGGCCGCTGGGTGCCCGCCTTCCTCGACCTCGGCATCGCCCTCGAGAACTCGCGCCTGGAGCAGACCTACAACACCCCGGCGCTCGCCACCCTCTTCCTCTTCGCCGAGCAGCTCGGCTGGATGCTGAAGAACGGCGGCCTGGAGTGGGCGGCCGGGCGCAGCGACCGCTCCGCGGAGATCCTCTACGGCTGGGCCGAGGGCTCCGAGTATGCGACCCCGTTCGTCGCCAACCCGGAGCAGCGCAGCCACGTGGTCGGCACCATCGACCTCGACCCCCGGATCGACGCGAAGCAGGTGTCGGCGGTGCTCCGCGCCAACGGCGTGGTCGACACCGACTCGTACCGCAAGCTGGGGCGCAACCAGCTGCGGATCGCGATGTTCCCGGCGATCGACCCCGACGACATCGCCGCGCTGACCGCCTGCATCGACCACGTCGCCGCCGCCCTGGGCTGACCGGTTCATCCCGGCCGCAAGCTTCCCACCACCCTCCCGTTCACATAGCGTTCCCCCGGGCCGGTGCCCGGGGTCAGGGAGGGAGACGCATGCGCACACTGTCCTTGGCCGCCCTCGGCGCGGCCGCAGTGCTGGGGAGCGGCGCGGTGGTGCACACCGCCGACGCCGCCAGGAGCCACACCAGCCACGCCAGCCACGGCTCGACTCACCACGCCGGGGCCACCACCGCCAGCTCGAACGGCGGCGCCGGCACCAGCGCGACCAGCCCGGGTCTCGCCGCGGGCAACGGCCTGCTCGGCTGCAGCACCGTGGACAACCTCCCGGTGGTCGGCCAGCTGCCCATCCCGAGCATCCCCGATCCGACCGCGACGGTCCTGCACCTGCTGCCGGATCCGGCCGGGCTGCTGAGCTCCGGGCTCAACTTCCCGATCGCCAACATGTCGCCGTCGAGCATCGTCGGGATCGTCGTCAGCTCCGCCTGCCCGTAGCGGGCGACGCAGCTCCGGCCGGCCGTCCTCGGGGGCGGCCGGCCCGGCTACGAGGTGGAGCCCCGCTCCGACATCCGCTGGTACTCGCGCACCTCCTCGCCGAGGTAGAGCTGGCGGGGGCGCGCGATCTTCTGCTCCTTGTCGAGCAGCATCTCCTCCCACTGGGCCAGCCAGCCGACGGTGCGGGGGATGGCGAAGAGGATGGGGAACATCTCGGTGGGCAGGTCCAGCGCCTGGTAGATGAGCCCGCTGTAGAAGTCGACGGTGGGATGGAGCCCGCGGCTGACGAAGTACTCGTCCTCGAGGGCGATCTTCTCGAGCTCGAGCGCGGTGTCGAGCAGGGGATGCCCCTCGGTCACCGAGAACACCTGGTCGGCCATCCGCCTCATCACCCGGGCGCGGGGGTCCTGCCTCTTGTAGACGACGTGCCCGAAGCCCTTGAGCTCCTCCTCGCCGGCCTTCACCCGCGCGATGAAGTCGGGGATGTTGGCGGTGGAGCCGATCCGCTCGAGCATGCGCAGCACCGCCTCGTCGGTGCCGCCGTGCTGCCCGTAGAGCGCGGCGATCGCCGCCGCCGCCGCCGAGTAGGGGTCGGGATGCGAGGAGCCCACCGAGCGCATCGCGTTGGTGGAGCAGTTCTGCTCGTGGTCGGCGTGGAGGATGAAGAGCACGTCGAGGGCGCGCTCGATCTCCGGGACCGGCTGGTACTTCTGCTCGACCATCTTGAACATCATGTTCAGGAAGTTGCCGGCGTAGCCGAGGTCGTTGTCGGGCCGCACGTAGTAGAAGCCCTTGGAGTGGCGGTAGGCGAGCGCCGCGAGCGTCGGCATCTTGGCGATCAGCCGGTAGATCGAGACCCGCCGCTGCTCGGGGTCGTGGATGCTCGTCGCCTCGGGGTAGAACGTGGCCAGCGCGCCCACCGTCGAGAGCAGCATCGCCATCGGGTGGGCGTCGTGGTGGAAGCCGTCCATGAAGCGCTTGATGTTCTCGTGCACCAGCGTGTGCATCGTGATCTCGTGGGTCCAGTCGCTGTACTGCGCGGAGGTGGGCAGCTCGCCGTGGAGGAGGAGGTAGGCGGTCTCGAGGAAGCTGCTCTTCTCGGCGAGCTCCTCGATGGGATAGCCGCGGTAGAGGAGGATTCCGCGCTGGCCGTCGACGTAGGTGATGCGGCTGATGCACGACGCCGTGTTGAGGAACGCGGGGTCGTACGAGACCACGCCGCTCAGATCCTCCTCCGAGACCCGGATCTGCTGCAGGTCGGTGGCCCGGATCGAGCCGTGGACGATCGGGATCTCGTAGGAGCGGCCGGTGCGGTTGTCCTTCACCGTCAGCGTGTCGGGCATGACCTGAGTCTGCCACTTCCCGGACCTCAGCCATCGTGGCCCCCCGGTGCGTGTTGTCCGTGGGGCGATCCTGCCCCACGGTCAGGAAGGGAGTGCGATGAACGACGACCTCGTGGGGTCCTGGCCCCCGCCGGAGGCCCCCGACGAGATCCCGACCCCGAGCCAGCGGCTCCGCCGCGGCGGAGCCATCGCCGGAGCGACGGTGGTCGCCGTGGCCACCGCCGGCATCCTCTGGCACACCTGGGGGCCGGACCGGTACGCCGGCGCCGGCTACTCGCCGACCCCGACCGTCGACCAGAGCGCCCAACCCTCGGCCCAGACCGCCGGACCCATGGTGGTCGCGCCGACGGCCTCATCCAGCTTCACACCGTTCCCCAGAAAGCCGGACCTGCCCGTCCCGGTGGCCTCGCCGCCGGGCGGGCAGGGCCGGTCCCTCCCCGCCACGGCGTCAGCGACGGTGGCGCCCACGGCCTGGCCGACGCCACAGCTGCCGCCACCGCCGAGCGGTGGTCCGACCCCGACGGCCACACCGCAGCCGACCCCGACCCCGACCCCGACGCCACGGCCGACGCCGACCCCCGCACCGACGGCGACGCCCACGCCGAAACCCACTCCGCCTCCGACGCCGCGGCCGACGCCGTGCCCCACCCCGGCTCCGCACTGCTGACCGCGTCCAGGGGTGGCGCGGAGGGTCCGCGCCACCCCGGAGAATCGGGTGCCTACACCGTCCAGGTGTTGAGCTGGAAGGCTCCCGCCCGCCAGGCGGTCAGCGCCGAGTCCAGCACGTCCAGCGGGCTGAACGGCTTGACGCCCTCGATGAGGTCGTCCTCGCGATAGCCGTAGAGGGCGCCCATGGCGAAGCGGCAGGCGTAGATCGTCGCCCCCTCCTTGAGGAGGGTCTTGATCTGGTTGTTGATGGCGAGGTGGCCGGGGAAGCCCTCGGCGCCGACCGCCGGCCAGCCGCGGGTTCCGGAGGCCATCAGGACGCCGGGGCCGTAGAGGACCACGGTGACGTCGAATCCCTTGCGCACCAGACGGGTCGCGGTGAGCAGGTTCACCAGGCCGACCGATCCCTCGTAGGGGACGGTGTGCATGAAGATGAACGCCTTCTCCCCGGGATTGGCCTTGATGTCCTCGAAGATCTTCTCCTCGACGTTGTACATGACCTCGCCTTCGGCGGGGCGGGAGACGTGCACGGTCTTGGCTGGCATTGAGCTCTACCTCCCTGTGGGAAAAACAGTTGCTGTCAGGATTGGCCGTGGGTGGACTACTGGATGCCAGGGATGTGCGGTCGCGGCGGCGGCTCCGACCAGTGGCGCCGGTGACTGCCGGGCATGGCCTCGATCGCCGACTGCCGCAGCCGCTGCGGCAGGCGGTGGTACATGGGGACGAACAGGTGGCGCCAGAGGCCGGGGACGAGGCCGCGCTCGGTGGCGGGCACGGACCGGCCCAGGTAGCGCTTCGCCATCTCCGCCTGGGCGCTCTCCAGCAGGTAGTGCTCGGAGTTGACCCGCAGCCAGCGGGAGAACCTCGCCCTCATGCGGTGCTCACCGGCGCAGCGAGGCGAGGGCGTTCTGCGCGGCGACGGAGATGGGCTCGTTGAGGGCGCCGATCGGCGGTGAGTACACGTTCTCCATGGTGGCGAGGTCCTCGAGTGTGATCCCGGTGCGCACCGCCACCCCGAGGAAGTCGGCGCGCTCCTTGATGCCCTCGCCGCCCACCATCTGGGCCCCGATCAGGCGGTGTCCGGCGGGCTCGGCGAGCAGCTTCACCCGCACCTTCCTCACCCCGGGATAGTAGCGAGCCCGGGAGATGCCGTCGGCCACGCCCATGACGAACGGGATGCCCAGCGCAGTGGCCAGGGTCTCGCCGAAGGAGGCTCCGCCGACCATCCACGTGCCCGCGACCATGCCCCAGGGGACGTAGACGGGCTGGTAGACGCGGCTGCCGCCGGCGGCGTTGGTGCCGGCGACCTTGCCCTGGGCGTAGGCGTGGCTGCCGGTGAGGCACGCGATCGGGACGCGGTTCACGCCGTGGGGAAGCTCGGTGCAGTCACCCGCGGCGAACACCCCCGCCGCCGAGGTGGCCATGCGCTCGTCGACCACCAGCCCCCCGGTCGAGCCCAGCGCCAGTCCCGCCGCGGCCGCCAGCCGGGCGTTGGGCTGCTTGTGCGTGCAGATCACCGCCAGGTCGCACTCGATCTCCCCGGCGGTGGTGCGCACCGCCCGCACCGTGCCCTCGCCGAGGAAGGCCTCGACCCGGGTGCCGAAGTGGGTGGTGATCCCCATCTCCGCCCACGACTCCTCGACCGGCCGCATGATGTCGGGGTCGGCGAGCTCGGCGAGCGCCCAGGGGTGGGGGTCGACGACATGGACGGTGATGCCGCGGTGGGCGAGCGCGGTGATCATCTCCAGCCCCAGCGGCGAGGCCTCGACCACCACCGCGGTCTTCACGGAGTCGAGGACCCTGTCCCACTCCATCGCGCGGCGGATGTTCTTCACGTAGTAGAGGCCGCCGAGGTCGCCTCCGGGCACCCCGGGGTCGGCGTAGTCGAAGCCGGTGGCGAGGATGAGGCGGTCGTAGGGAACGGTGCCCCGACCCTCGACCTGCACCTCGCGCCGGGTGGTGTCGACCGAGCTGACCCGGGTCTCGTAGCAGACATCGATGCCCGCCTTGACGTACGCCTCCTTGGTCTGGAGGAAGAGGGCCTCGAAGCTGGGGATCTCCTTCCCGTGGACGTAGGGGATCCCGCAGGGGCTGTAGGCGACGTCCTCATACTCGGTGAAGACGGTGACGGCCGCCCCCGGATCCGCCTGGCGGGCCGCCCCCGCGGCCCCGATGCCGGCCGCACCACCGCCCACGACGACGATCCTCGTCGGCACGCGACACCCACCTATATGATCGGCCAATTTACGATAATGAACGGCGCGTCTCTTATATAACTCGATCGTGCGGTGCGTCAAGGTGCCCCGTGCACCGCCACGACGATCTCAGCGCAGGAGGCAGAGAGGACATGAAGGAGCGGACGCCCCGCGCCCGCGTCCGGGCGGCGGACCCTCCCCCCGACGGCCCCGCGCCCCCCTCCACGCCCGAGGGCGAGCTGGGGCGGATCATCGGCAGCCTGGGACCCAAGATCCGCGAGCTCCGACAGCAGAAGGGGCTCTCGCTGCAGCAGCTGGCCGAGCGCTCGGACGTGTCGGCGGCGGCGATCCACAAGCTGGAGCGGAGCGGGATGGTGCCCACCATCGCCACGCTGATGAAGCTGGCGAACGCGCTCAACCGTCCGGTGTCGTACTTCGTCGACGAGGAGTCGGTGATCGACCGCCCGGTGGTCTACACCCACGCCGGCCAGCGCCGCCCGGTGTACACGTCGAAGGTCGGGCTGGAGCTGCGCAGCATCTCCGGCGCCTACGGCCGCTTCTTCATGGCCGGCGCCGCCGCGCTGGTGGCGCCCCAGGCGAACAGCGGCCGCAAGGCGATGGAGCACCCCGGCGAGGAGCTGGTCTACGTGGTCAGCGGCGCCCTCGACTTCGAGGTCGACGGCGTGACCCACCACCTCGGCGCCGGTGACGCGCTCCACTTCCGCACCGATCGCCCCCACCGCTGGTGCAATCCCACCGCCGAGCCGGCCGGGGCGGTGTGGATGGCGCTGCGGCCGATGTAGCCGGTGGAGGAGCTGCCCGCGGTCGAGCTTCCCTCCCGGGTCGGGGTGGTGAACATCGGTCTCGGCCTGCTCGCCGACGCGGTGCGGCAGCAGGGCCGGCCGGTGGTGCAGGTCGACTGGCGGATCCCCGCCGGCGGCGACCCCGACGCCGTCGCCATGCTCCGCCGCCTCTTCGGTCCCCGCGCCGCCGGGGTGGACGCCGCCAACGCCGAGGTGGTGCGCCGGCTCGATGAGGGGGTGCCGGCGCTCACCGCCGTCGAGGCCGCCGCGGCGGTGCTGCCCGGCCTCGGCGAGCGCACCGTGCTCCACTGCGGGCCGCCGATCGCCTGGGAGGAGATGGGCGACCCGCTCCGCCGCTCGGTGCGCGCGGCGGTGGTGGTGGAGGGGTGGGCGGCCGAGCCCGCCGCGGTCGACCCGCTCATCGAGCGCGGCGAGGTGCGGCTCGAGCCCGCCAACCACCATCGCGTGGTGGTGCCGATGGCCACCGCGATCGGCCCGTCGTCACCGCTCCAGGTGGTCGAGAACCCCCAGGGCGGCACCAGCGCCTTCTCGCCGATCAACCAGGGGCCGGGAGAGGCGCCCTGGTTCGGGATGGACACTCCCGGGGCGATCGAGCGGCTGCGCCTGGTCCGCGACGTGATCGGGCCGGTGCTCGCCGAGGTGGTGCGCCGCTCCGGCCCCGTCGACCTCGCGTCGCTCGCCGGCCAGGGCCTGCAGATGGGCGACGACGTCCACATCCGCGTCCAGGCGACCACCAACCTGCTGATCCGCCAGCTGCTTCCCCACCTCGCCGCCGTCGAGGGACCGGAGCGGGTCGTCGTCGCCGAGTTCCTCGCCCGGAACCACCTCTTCGTCCTCAACCTCGCGATGGCCGCGGCCCGGTCGCTCACCGAGTGGGCGGCCCAGGTCGAGGGCTCGAGCGTGGTGATGTCGATGGCCCGCAACGGCACCACCTTCGGCGTCCGCCTCGCCGGGCGCGACCGCTGGTTCACCGCGCCGGCGCCCCAGATCGAGCACGCCCTCTACCACGCCGGCCACGGCCCCGAGGTGGGTGCGCCGGACATCGGCGACAGCGCCGTGCTCGAGCTGGTCGGGCTGGGCGCGGCGGCGGCGGCGGGCTCGCCGTCGGTGGCGGCCTTCCTCGGCGGCACCATGGCCGACGCGCTCGCCGCCACCGAGGCCATGGACCGGATCTGCGTGGGGCGCAGCACCCGCTTCCGGCTGCCCCCGGTGGGCTTCCGCGGCACCCCGATCGGCGTCGACGTGCGCCGGGTTGTCGAGTCCGGGGTCACCCCGCACATCACCACCGGCATCCTCCACGCCTCCGCCGGGGTGGGCCAGATCGGTGCCGGGGTGGCGGTGGCGCCCCTCGGCTGCTTCCTCGAGGCGCTGGCCGCGCTCGACGCCGGCTGACCCCGCCCGCTCAGTGGCTGTGGGGATGCCCGTGGTCGTGGCCGGCGTGATCGTGCCCCGCCGGGCGCTCGCCCAGGCGGACGGCGCGGTCCAGGGTCGCCGCCCGGTCGACGATGCCGCGGTCCTCGAGGAGCGACTCGAGCGCCTCCAGCCAGCAGCGGTAGTACGGGTACTCCTCGCCCGGGGGATGGGAGCGCTCCCACCGAGCGATGCTGCCGGCGAGCTCGGCCGAGAACTCCTTCCAGGTGAAGGCGCCGGCGCCGTGGAGGGCGAGGGCGAGCCCGAACGCGCGGCTCTCCCACGGCTCGGCGAAGGCGAGCTCGCCGTTGCTCCGCGGTGGCGCCGCCGGTCCGCTGAGCTCCACGGGGAGCGCCGCGGAGGTCATCTCCCGGGAGCCTCGACGGTGGCGATCCCGACCATCGCGTCGCGGGTGACGAGGCCGGCGAGCTCCTCCTCGCCGAGGCCCTCGGTGCCGGCGGGCCGCTGCGGGAGCACCAGGTAGCGCACCTCGGCGAGGCTGTCCCACACCCGGATCTCGACCTCGTCGCCGAGCTCCAGGCCGAATTCGGCGAGGACGGTCCGGGGCTCGCGGACGACGCGGGCGCGGTAGGCGGGGTCCTTGTACCAGGCGGGAGGCAGGCCGAGCAGCGGCCACGGGTAGCAGGAGCACAGCGTGCAGACGACCACGTTGTGCACCCGGTCGGAGTTCTCGAGGACGACGATGTGCTCGCCCTGGGCGCCCTTGTAGCCGAGCTCGGCGGCGGCGGCGGCGCCATCCTCGAGCAGCCGGGCGCGGAAATCCGGGTCCACCCAGGCCTTCGCGACCACCCGGGCGCCGTTCATCGGCCCGATGTTCTCCTCGAAGTTCCTGATCAGCCCGGCCAGCACCTTGGGATCGACCAGGCCCCGCTCGGTGAGGATCTCCTCGAGCGCCTCGGTGCGCATCGCCGGGGTGAGCGACTCCGTCTGCATCGCCATCAGACCGCCTCCAGGTAGCTCTCGTAGAGGTCGATACGGGTGCTGAAGGGCTCCGCCTCCGGGCCCCACAGCTCGGTGGAATCGAAGCGCACCGAGTAGACGTGCTGCGGGTTCTCGGCGATGAAGTGCGCGTTGGTGTCGGGCAGCACCATCGCCGGCTGGACCCGCTCCACCGTGCCCTCGCGCCGGCGCACGTAGCGGGGCAGCCGGGTGTGGCCGGAGGTGTGGAGGTCGACGGTCCGGACCCGCTGGCCGACGGCGAACCGCGGGGGATCGTCGACCTGCCGGAGCGACCCGGGACCCGCCGGCTTGTAGTCCGGCCGGTTCGGCTCGGGCGCCGGCGGCTCCTCCACCGCCTCACCCCGGCGGGCTCGCACCCGGGCGTCGATCGCCCCCGGCGCGAGCACGCCGGTCTCGGTCAGCAGGGTCTCGGCCATCCGCAGCCACCGGTTGTAGTAGGGGAGGGCCAGGTACTCGTCCGGGGGGGTGCGGTCGATGGCGTGGCGGAAGGCGTCGAGGTTGGCTCCCGTCAGCCGGGTCTGGCACAGCGCGCCGATGGCGAAGATCCGCCCCTCCCACGGCTCGTGGAACACCGGCTCGTCGCGCTCCGGGAGCTGGACCCCGCCCATGTTCTCCACGCCGCCCAGGTCGTGGATGCCGTCCATCTCACCTCCTCACTTTTTACAATCACTATCGTGAAGGTCACCGCCTACTGGAGTGGAGGCTACCGCTGCCGCGTGGCGGTTCGCCAGTTCGAGCTTCTCGCCGACGAGCCCGAGGAGGTCGCCGGGGGCACCGACACCGGGCCGACGCCCACCGAGCTGCTGCTCGCCTCGCTGGCGACCTGCTTCACGATGGCGCTCGCGCACGTCGCCCGCAAGCGGAGGATCGAGCTCGCCGCCGACCTCAGCGTGACCGCCGCCGGCGAGCACCACGGTCCCAGCTTCGGCGCGCTCCGGGTCGAGGTGCGCTCCAGCCAGCCGCGCGAGCAGCTCGAGCCGCTGCTGGAGCGGGCGGCGGCGCTCTGCTACGTGTCCAACACCCTGCGCGGGGCGCCCCCGGTGGAGTACCTCATCGTGCCCGGCTGAGGTCGCTGCCGTGGCCGTTCTCGGCGGCTCCGATGAGCGGGTGGGTGCACGCGCTCACGTAGGCGCCGCGCCGCCGGAGGTCGGGCTGGGCCCGCAGGTGCCGGCAGGAGTGGCCGCTGCCGACGATCCGCTCGGCGCCGATGAGGACCAGCTCGGGCGCGTAGCCGGGGCAGCCCTCCATCTCGGCGGAGTCGACGCCACGCACCGCGTACGGGCACCGCGGACGTGCATGGTCGAGGGTCTCCACGGCCGGAGTGTGCCCGGCCGAGCGTAAGAATGCAGCAACAGTCGGAGGCGGCTGTTGCGCTGTCACTGTGCTGACGAAATTGTTGGGATTGCTGGAGTTTACCCGGTTTCCGCAGTTCCCTGTCCGCCCCTGTCGCCGTCTGGGTTCTGCTACGCTCGCCATGGTCGGTCGAGCGGTTGTTGGAGGGGCGTCATGCCGCGGGTGGCGCCGGCACGCGCGCTGATCATCGAGGTCGACCCGGAATACCGCGCCGTCATCAGCTGCTGCGCCGGCCTCGCCGACGTCACCGCCGAGAGCGTGGCCACGGTCTCCGCCGGGGTGCACCGGCTCAGCGACGCCGAGTTCGACCTGGTGATCTGGGGCGTCCCGCCCGGCGACCCGCGCCGGGCGCCGGTGATCGCCCAGATCCACGAGGAGAGCACCGCGCCGCTGCTGCTGCTCGACGAGGCCGACGAGGAGTCGCGGGCGTCGTACGACGCCGGCGCCGACCAGATCCTCCCCAAGCCCTTCGTCCCCGGCCAGCTGGTCGGCGCGATCAGGGCGGCGCTTCGCGGCCCCGGCCCCACCTCGGTGGTGCCGCTGGCCACCCGCATCGAGCTCGCCGGCACCACCATCGACTCCGAGTCGCGCAGCATCACCAGGGGCGACGGCACCGTCTCCTTCAGCAAGCGCGACTGGGAGCTGCTCACCTTCCTGCTCGCCAACCCCGGGCAGTGGTTCACCGCCGAGGACCTGGTGCGCCTCGCCTGGCGCAGCACCCGGTACTCGACCGAGCAGCTGCGCAGCTACGTGATGCGCCTGCGCCGCAAGATGGCCCCGCTGGAGCTGCCCTTCGCCGTCAACAGCCAGCAGGGCCGCGGCTACCGCTTCGATCTGGACGGGTCGGGGTCAGGCGGGAGCTGACCCGGCGACCTCGGTGGCGAGGCGGAGCATGTCCTCCTGGGCGCGCCGGTGGTCGGCGCGCAGCGCGGCGGCGCGGGCGCCGAGGGTGCGCGCCGCCTCGGCGCAGCCGGCCGCCATCCGGGTGACCACCTCGGGGGCGGCGCCGCCGGGGGCGCTGCGGGTCTGCACGATGGCGCGCGGGTCGAGCACCTCGGTGAGGTCGGCACCGGCGAGCCCCAGGCTGCGTCCGATCTGCTCGACCGCGGCGGCGTCGAGCATCTCCCCGGTGATGTCGATGCCGCGCAGCCCCTCGCGTCCCGCCCGGCTCACCGCGCGACCGACCACCAGGTAGGCGGTGCGGTAGTCGACGCCGCAGCTGAGCATCACGTGCTCGGCGAGGTCGGTGGCCTGGGAGAAGCCCTGGAGCAGCGCCTGCTCCATCCGCTCGGGGTGCACCCCGAGGGTCGCGACCACCTCGGCCATCAGGCGGACGACGCGGCTCGCCAGCTGCATCGAGCGGGGCACCTCGCCCTGGGCGTAGATGAGGTTGTCGCTGCGTGCCGAGGGGGTCTTGACCACCGCGAGGTAGCCGCTCAGCCGGCCGATCAGCACCCCCGCGGCGCCGCGCACGATTGCGAGCGCGTAGGGGTTGCGCTTCTGAGGCATGAGCACGCTCGACCGGGTGTAGGGGCCGGCGAGCTCGACGAAGTCGAACTCCTGGCTGTCCCAGATCTCCAGGTCCTCGGCGAGCTTGGCGAGGTTGGTGACCAGGCTGGCGGCGGTGGCGAGCAGGTCGACGAGGCCGTCGATCTGCCACATCGCGTCGCGGGTGTGCTCGATGACGCCGTCGAAGCCGAGCAGCCGGGCGATGTGGTCGCGGTCGCTGACCAGCCGGCTGCCGTTGACGCAGCCGGCGCCGCCCGGGCTCAGGTTGACCCAGTCGAGGCAGGCGAGGAGGCGGTCGGCGTCGCGCAGCGCCGGGTACGCGAAGGTGAGCAGGTAGTGCCCGAAGGTGGACGGCTGGGCCTGCTGGAGATAGGTCTGGTCGGGCATCAGCGTGCCCGCGTGCGCCTCGCTCACCGCGGCGACGCTGGCGGCGAACCCGGCGGCCTCGGCGACCAGGTCGACGATCATCGAGCGCAGCAGCACGCGCAGCGCCACCCGCGCAGCCTCGCGCCGGGGCCGGCCGGCGTGGAGCCAGCCGGCGTCGTCGCCGATGCGCTCGACGAAGTGGCGCTCACGGCTGTTGTAGGGGTCGCCGTGGATGGCCGCATAGGGAAAGTCGGCCGCCGCCACCCCGTGGGTCTCGACGAGCAGGGCGAGCAGCCGCCGCGCCACCGGCTCGGGGACGATGCCGCGGGCACGCAGGTCGAGGACGTGGGCGATGTCGGCGAGGGTGAGGCCCTCGTGGAGCAGCGGCGCGTCGGCGATCTCGAGGGCGAAGCCGGCCTCGACCAGCGATGCCGCCGGGGCCTCGTCCGAGGCGCCGTGGCCGCCCCGGCTCACAGCGCGCTCCCCGCGCCGGCGGGGGCGAGCGCCACCGCCGTGCCGCCGGTGTGCCAGAAGAGCACCGGCCCGCCGGCGCCGGCGGCGAGCAGCCGGGGGAGCACGCCGAGCGCCTTGGCGGTGAAGGCGGGGTCCAGGACCAGCCCCTCGTGGGCGGCGGCGAGGGAGGCGGCTCTCGCCCCCTCGATCGAGGCCTGCCCGTAGCCGGGCCCGCGGGCGTCGTGGACCTCCACCGCGGCGGCCGGCGGCGGCGGCACGCCGAGGAGCCGGGCGCCGGTGCCGGCGAGCTCCAGCACCCGCGCCGCGGTCTCCTCCACGGGGCGGCTCACCGCGGCGCCGGCCACCCGCAGCCGCCGGCCCGCCGCGGTGAGGCCGGCGAGCAGGCCCGCCTGGGTCACCCCCGAGCCGGTGGCCAGCAGCAGCAGCGCCGGCTCCACGCCGGCGGCGTCGAGCTGGTCGAGCGCCTCGGCCGCGGCGGCGGCGTAGCCGAGGACAGCCACGTCCCGGGCACCCCCCCGGGGGATCGCATAGGGACGGCGGCCGGCGGCGCGCAGCTCCGCGGCGGCGGCCTCCAGCCCGGCGTCGACGGACTCGCGGCGGGGGTCGCCGGTGAAGCGCACCGTGGCGCCGAAGCCGCGGGCGAGCACCAGGTTGGGGTGGGGGATCGCCGGCTCGCCGCCGTACAGCACCAGGGTGCAGCCGAGCCCGGCGACCGCGGCCGCGGCGGCGGCTCCCTGGCACCAGCTGGAGGCGGGGCCGCCGCCGGTGAGGAGCACGTCGCAGCCGGTGGCGAGGGCATCGCCCACCAGGAACTCGAGCGACCGGGTCTTGTTGCCGGCGAGCGCGAAGCCGCAGAGGTCGTCGCGCTTGCACCAGAGCGGCGGCGCCCCGAGCACGCGCTCCAGCCGCTCGAGGCGCACCAGCGGGGTGGGGAGCAGCGCCAGGCGCAGCCGGGCGGCGGCGGTGGTCAGCGCCACGGGTCGGGCTCGGCGGCGAGGGCGGCGCGTCCCCGCCGCACCGCGGCGTCGACGATGGCCCCGGCGCTGCCCGCGCCGGCGGCGACCGGCGGGCCGCCACCGGCGTCGCCGAGGTCGACGTGGTCGCGGAGCGCCTCCTCCAGGCTCTCGCCGCGCTCCTGACCGGCCCGCAGCGCCGCCTGCAGCAGGCTCTGGGCGCGGTGCCTGCCGATCCGGGGGGCGAGCTCGGCGAGCAGCGCCTCGGAGGCCGCGTACCCACCGCCGGCGCCGAGGTTGGCCAGCATCCGTTCGCCGTCCACCTCCAGGCCGTCGAGCAGCCGCCGGGCCAGCGCCAGGGCGGCGCCGGTGAGCAGGCAGGCCTCGGGGAGGGCGATCCACTCCGCCTTCCAGGCGCGCCCGTCGCGCTCGTGCTCGCCGACCATTCCCTCGAGCAGGGTCGCCGCCTGCTGGCGAACCAGCCGGGCGAGGGTGCCGAGATGCTCCGCGGCCTCGGGATTGCGCTTGTGGGGCATGGTGATGCTGCCCACCGCACCCGCCGCGGCGGGCTCCCGCAGCTCGCCGATCTCGGGGCGCTGGAGCTGGTACACCTCGGTGCCGATCCGCGCCAGGGTGGCGGTGACCATCGCCAGCAGGTGGCCGAACTCGGCGACCCGGTCGCGGGCGGTGAGCCATGGCACCAGCGGGTCGGCGAGGCCGAGGCGGGCGCAGAAGCGCGCCCGCAGCTCGAGGCCGTTCTCGCCGAAGAAGGCGAGGGTGCCGACGCCGCCGCCGAGCTGGCCGGCGAGCCAGCGCGGCGCCCCCTCGGTGAGCCGCTCGCGGTGGCGCCGGACCTCGTCGGCCCAGGAGGCGGCCTTGAGGCCGAAGCTGATCGGCGACCCCGGCTGGCCGTGGGTGCGGCCCGGCATCAGGGTGTCGCGGTGGCGCTCGGCGAGGTCGAGCAGAAGGCCCTCGACCGCACCCAGGTCCCGCCACACCACCCGTCCGACCCGGCGCATCGCCAGCGCTGTCCAGGTGTCGGTGAGGTCCTGCACGGTGGCCCCGTAGTAGACGTGCTCCGCCGCCTCGGCGGGCAGCAGCCGCCGCAGCGCCGCGATCAGCCCGAGGGTGGAGTGCGAGGTGCTCCGGGTGACCTCGGCGGCGAGGTCGAGGTCGACCAGCTCGACCCGGGCGGCGGCCGCGATCGCCTCCGCCGAGGCGGCGGGGATCAGGCCCAGCTCGGCCTGGGTGGCGGCGAGGGCGGCGAGGATGTCCAGCCACGACTGCAGCCGCGCCTCCTCGTCGAAGACGGCGCGCATCTCGTCGGTGCCCCACAGGTGGGCGTAGAGACGCGAGTCGCTCAGGCGGGCGCCCATGCCGGCTCCGCGATCCGTGCGACCTCGCCCAGGCCCTCGCGGACCAGCTCCAGCGACGCTCCCCAGGGCACCGTGACCCGCCCCGGCGTCACCTCCAGGTGCTCCTCGAGCAGGCAGCACTTGGTCAGCACCGGCGCCGGCGCCGCCATCCGCCGCGGGCAGATGTCGATCCGCTCGGCGTCGGCGCCGTAGAACCAGTGGTGGATCTCGCGGGAGCGCTCGCAGCCGAGCAGCAGCCAGTCGCGGTGGGGAGGATGCTGATCGAGGTAGGCGACCTCCACGCCCTCGAGCACGATCCCCGAGCCCCGGCAGGGCAGCAGCCGGTCGCGGCCGTCGCCGCCGTTCGCTCCCAGCTCGCGGAGATCGACGAGGTGGGGCACCAGCTCGATGGGGGGCAGGTCGTCGGCCACGGCCAGCACCCGGCGGCACTGGTCGAACAGCTTGGGCGGCTCCGGCGGCACCACCTCGACGACGGTGATGCGCAGCGGCCGGGGGTCGAGGATGAAGTTCAGGTGCTCGTAGCGCCCGTGCACGACCACGCAGCGCACCCCGGGGGCGTGCCGCCCGGCGGCGGCGGCGAGCTGGGTGGGCACCGCGGTGTCGACCTCGGCCAGGTGGAGCAGCGCGCACTCGTGGGGGAGGGCGAGGATCTCCACCGCGGTGATCGGCGAGAAGAGCGGCTCCTCGGTGGCCCGGTCGACCCGCACCACCGCGGTCTGCTCGCCGTGGCGGGCGATGATGTAGCGGGTCCGCCGGTAGGAGTCGCGGCCGAGCAGGTGCTGCCGGAGCGACGCCGGGTCGAGGGGGCGGTCGAGCTCGGCGACGGAGACGTCGCGGTAGCGCCGGGGGACGAGGTTGCTCATGTCCCCGCGGCGGCGGCGACCTCACCCTCGCCGCAGCTCAGCTCGATGGTGTCGGCGCGCAGCCCCAGCCGCAGCGCCTCGAGGCCGAGCACCTCGGCGGGCACCACGTTGCCGAGGCCGGCGTCGGCGCCGAGCCGGCGGATGAACCACGCCTGCTGGTCCTTGCGGGGAGCCTCGAAGATCACCCGGTGGCGGGTCGCCCGGAGGAGCGCGTCCACCAGCTCGGCGCGGACCGTGCCGTCCGCCGAGTAGAGCCCGACGGTGCCGCTCTCGCGGCCCTCGGCGACCACCCAGGTGGCGCCGGCCTCGAGGTCGCCGGCGGCCTCCTCGGCCCAGGCGAAGGCGTGCACCGGGGCGTCCGGCTGCTTCGCCCCGACCTCGGCGAGCACCGTGAACCGGCGCGCGGCGCGCTCGATGAGGTCCCGCTTGGCGGCGAGCGGCAGCCGGCGGGTGCCGTTGGAGACCTCGACGCAGGGGAAGCCGGCCTCCTCCGCCCAGTCGAGCAGCCGCTCGGCGGCGCCCTGCACCCAGGCCACCTCGAGCAGGGTGCCGCCCACGCACGCCTCCACCGCGTGCTCCCGGAGAATGGCCACCCTGTCCGCCACCCGAGGATCGAGGTACGCCGTGCCCCAGCCGAGCTTCCAGACGTCGACGTGGCCGGCGCACAGGTCGAGGAGCGCGGACATCTCCGGGAGCGGCATCCCGCGGTCGAGAACGTGGGTGATCCCCGCTCGCCGGGGCTTCGAGCTGCGCGAGGGGAGCTCGAGGAAATCGGGATGCGGCATTTCTTCGATAGTAGATGCGCATTTCGTCCCGTGCAAGTTGGGCCGCCGGTGACCGAGCTCGACGCGGTGGTGCGGACCGTCCGCGAGGGGCCGGGACTGCGCGCCAAGGCAGCCCTCGCGCTGGTCAGCGACGTGTTCGGGCCCAGCGACTGGACCGGCGGTCCCGGCGACGACGCCGCCGTCGTCGACGCCGGCGGGGGCCGGGTGGTGGCCGGTGGCGAGGCGCTCTGGCCGCCCTTCGTGGCCGCCGACCCGCGGGGCGCGGGCATCGCCGCGGTGGTCGCCAACGTCAACGACGTCTGCGCCATGGGGGCGCGGCCGCTCGCGATCCTCGACACCGTGATCGCCCCCGAGCCGGTGGCGCGCCTGGCCCTGGAGGGGATGCGCCACGCCGCCGCCCTCTACGGGGTGCCGGTGGTGGGCGGGCACCTGACCATCCGCGATGGTCCGCCGGCGATCTCCGCCTTCGGGCTCGGCGAGCTGCGCGGCCCGGTGCTCAGCTCCCGCCACGTCGCCCCCGGTCAGGCGCTGCTCCTCGCCTGCTGCCTGGAGGGGACGATGCGCGCCGACTTCCCCTACTTCTCCTCCCTGGCGGAGCGGGGCGAGCGCCTCGCCGGGGACGTCCGGCTGCTCCCCGAGCTCGCCGAGGAGGGGATCTGCGTCGCCGCCCGCGACGTCAGCATGGCCGGGGTGCTGGGCTCGCTGGCGATGCTCCTCGAGCCCACCGCCGCCGGCGCCTGCGTCGACCTCGACGCCCTGCCCCGGCCCGCCGGGGTGCCGCTGACCAGCTGGGTGATGGCCTTTCCCGCCTACGGCTTCCTGCTCTGCGCCGACCCCGGTGCCGTCGAGGCCTGCCGGGCCCGGTTCGCCGCCCGCGGCCTCGCCTGCGAGGTGATCGCCACCGTCGACGGCGGCGGCGAGCTGCGGGTGCGTGGGGGAGGGGAGGAGCGGCGGGTGCTCGACCTCCGCAGCGAGCCGGTCACCGGGCTGCGGCTGAGGGCGGAGTGATCCGCATCGGCGCCGGGGAGCGCCGGGCCCGGCTGGCGCGGCGCCACCACCTCGCGCCGGCCGCCCGCGCGTCCGGCCCGGTCGAGGTGGCCGCCGGCCTCGTCGCCCTCCACGCCACCGACCCGGCCACGGTGTTCCTCGCCGCCGCCGCGCGGATGCGCCTCCCCGAGACCGCGGCCGTCGAGCGGGCGCTCTACGAGGACCGCGTTCTGGTGCGGATGCTCGGGATGCGCCGGACCATGTTCGTGGTGCCCCGCGACCTGGTGGGGGTGGTGCAGGCGTCGAGCACCCGGGCGATCGCGGCCCTGGAGCGGCGCCGGAGCCTGCAGCTGCTGGAGGGGGCGGGGATCGGCGGCGACCTCGCCGCCTGGCTCGCCGGGGTCGAGGAGGCCACCCTGGCCGCGCTCGCCGCCCGCGGCGAGGCGACCGGGGCGGAGCTGTCCGCGGACGTGCCCGGGCTGCGCACCCGGGTGCTGCTCTCCGAGGGCAAGCCCTACGAGAGCCTGCAGAACATCACCACCCGGGTGCTGACCCTGCTCGCCGCCGACGGGCGCATCGTCCGCGGCCGGCCCCGCGGCACCTGGATCTCCAGCCAGTACCGGTGGTCGCCGGTGGAGGCGTGGCTGCCCGGCGGGGTGGCGGAGTGGACCGCCGAGGCGGCCCGGGCCGAGCTGGTGCGCCGCTGGCTCGCCGCCTACGGCCCCGGCACCGAGGCCGACCTGCGCTGGTGGACGGGATGGACGGCGGCCCAGGTGCGCGCCGCCCTCGCCAGCTGCGGCGCGGTGGCCGTCGACCTCGACGGCGTCCCCGGCCTGGCGCTCCCCGGCGACCTCGAGCCCGAGCCGGCGGCCGAGCCGTGGGTGGGGCTGCTCCCCGCCCTCGACCCCACGGTGATGGGCTGGGCCGGGCGCGACTGGTACCTGGGCGAGCACGGCCCGGCCCTCTTCGACCGCTCCGGCAACGCCGGTCCCACGGTGTGGTGGGACGGCCGGATCGTCGGGGGCTGGGGTCAGACCCCGGCTGGCGGCGTCGCCGTCGAGCTCCTGGAGGACGTCGGGGCGGAGCCGGCGGTGGCGGTGGAGGAGGCGGCCGCGACGCTGGGCGGCTGGCTCGGCGGGGTCAGGGTCACCCCCCGCTTCCGGACGCCGCTGGAGCGGCGGCTCAGCTCCTGAGGGTCGCCTCGACGCCGCGGACGTCCCCGTCCTCGTCGACGAGCACGCCGGGGTCCGCGTAGCCGAGGCGGGCGAGGTCGCCGGCGAGCGCGCCCGCCTGGGCACCGCCGAGCTCGAGCAGGAGCGCGCCGCCTCGCCGGAGGAAGCGGACGCTGCCGGCGACGACGCGGCGGAGGACCTCGGTGCCGTCGGGGCCGCCGTCGTAGGCCAGCGCCGACTCGAAGGCGAAGGTGTCGCGCTGCAGCAGCGGCAGCTCCGGGGTGGGCACGTAGGGCACGACCGCCACGACGACGTCGACGCGTCCCTCGAGGGTGGGCGGCAGCGGGGCGAAGAGGTCGCCGCGGTATGCCTCGACGCCGTTCGCCGCCGCGCAGGCGACGGCACGCTCGTCGAGGTCGGAGCCCACCACCCGCGCCCCGGGGTGGCGGGTGGCCAGCACCCGGGCGATCGCCCCCGACCCGGTGCAGAGGTCGATCGCCACGCCGTTCGCGGGCAGGCGCTCGGCGGCCCGGCACGCGAGCCGCTCGCTCTGCCAGCGGGGGACGTAGACCCCGGGGTCGACGCGGACCCCCACACCGCAGAACACGACGCCGCCGGTGATCCAGGCGAGCGGCTCGCCGGTGAGCCGGCGCGCGACCAGCGACTCGAGGAGGCCGGCGTCGCCGGCGGCGCACGCCAGCAGCTCGCCGGCCTCCTCCGCCGCCGCGATGAAGCCGGCGACCGCCAGCCTGGCGGTGAGCACCTCGAGGTCGTTGGCCATCCGCACCAGTACACCACGGGCACACCGCCGTCACCGTCTCGTTACCCGGTGCGGAGTAGTGGCCGCCGTATACTCGGCGCCGGATAGTCATGAACGAGCCACGCCGCGACATCACCAACCCCCTCGCGCTGGCGGTCCTCGCGCTGCTCTTCGAGCGGCCGATGCACCCCTACGAGATCGCCTCGCTGATGCGCGAGCGCGCCATCCACGAGGCGATCAAGCTCAACTACGGCTCGCTGTACACCGTCGTCGACCTGCTCCTCCGCCACGGGCTGATCGAGGCCCAGAGCACCGCTCGCGACGGGCGGCGCCCGGAGCGCACCGTGTACCGGCTGACCGACGCCGGCCGTGCCAGGTTCCGGGGCTGGCTGCGGGAGCTGCTCCGCACCCCCGCCAAGGAGTACACCCAGTTCGCCGCCGGGCTCGCCTTCGCCGCCGCGGTGGGCATCGACGAGCTCGGCTCGCTGCTCGAGGAGCGTGCCGGCCGCATCGAGGCCGAGCTCGCCGAGGCGCGAGGGATCTTTGCGGACCTCACCGCGAGGGGCCTGCCCCGGCTCTTCACGCTCGAGGGCGAGCACGCGATGGTGCTCCGCACCGCCGAGCTGGAGTGGGTCCGCGGCGTGATCGCCGCCATCGCCGGCGGCCGCCTCGCCCTCCCCACCGCGGAGGAGATGGCCGTCCTCCACCAGAACTTCCCCACCGCCGCGCCGATGCCGGCGCAGAGCGACGGATCCGCACCTTCACCCCGAGAGGAGACGCCCCTGTGATCGAGACCAATGGGCTGCGCCGCAGCTTCACGACCCGGCGGGGCGAGGTCGAGGCCGTCGCCGGCATCGACCTCCGCGTCGACGCCGGCGAGATCGTCGGCTTCCTCGGCCCCAACGGGGCGGGGAAGACCACCACCCTGCGGATGCTGACCACCCTGCTCGTGCCCAGCGGCGGCGAGGCCACCGTGGCCGGCTGCGACCTGCTCCGCGAGCCCCGTCAGGTGCGCGAGCGGATCGGCTACGTCGCCCAGGGCGGCTCCACCGATCCCACCGTCACCGGCCGCCACGAGATGGTGCTCCAGGCCCGCCTCTACGGGATGGACCGCGCCACCGCCGAGGCGCGCGCCGCCGAGGTGCTCGGCGCCCTCGACCTCACCGCCTGCGCCGACCGCAAGGGCGGCACCTACTCGGGCGGCCAGCGCCGCCGCCTCGACCTCGGGCTGGGCCTGGTCCACAAGCCGCAGCTGCTCTTCCTCGACGAGCCCACCACCGGGCTCGACCCGCAGAGCCGCGCCCACCTCTGGGACGAGATCCGCGGCCTCCGCGAGCGGGGCACCACGGTGTTCATCACCACCCACTACCTCGACGAGGCCGACGCCCTCTGCGACCGCCTGGCGATCATCGACCACGGCCGCATCGTCGCCGAGGGCACCGCCGAGGAGCTGAAGCGGGATGTCGCCGGCGACGTGGTCACCGTGGGCGTCCTCGAGGACGTCGACGCGGCGCTGCGGCTGCTCCAGCACCAGCCCTTCGTGCGCGAGGCCACCGTCGACGAGGGCACCGTGCGCCTCTACGTGGAGCGCGGCGAGGCCGCCATGCCGCTGATCCTCCGCCTCCTCGACGGCGGCGGGCTGACCCTGCAGACCATCTCGCTGGCGCGGCCGTCGCTCGACGACGTGTTCCTCCGCCAGACCGGCCGCTCGCTCCGCGACGAGGCCGCATAGGAGACCGTGATGAGAGTCCTCCGCGACAGCTGGCTGGTCTTCCAGCGGAGCATGGGCCAGACCCTCCGAAACCCGGTGTGGGTCGTGGTCGGGCTCATGCAGCCGATCTACTACCTGTTCCTCTTCGGCCCGGTGTTGAAGAAGGTCGCCGAGTCGTCGCCCGACTACGGCGGCAACGCCTACGACATCTTCGTCCCCGCGCTGCTCGTGCAGATGGCGCTCTTCGGCTGCGTCTTCGTCGGCTTCGGCCTCATCGCCGAGCTGCGCTACGGGGTCATCGAGCGGATGCGCGTGACCCCGATGAGCCGGCTGTCGATGCTCCTCGGCCGGGCTGGCCGCGACATCGCCGTGCTGCTCTTCCAGTCGGCGCTGCTGGTGGTGATGTCGATCCCCTTCGGCCTGCACATCACCGCGACCTCGATCGCCATCATCAGCGTCCTCCTGGTGCTCATCGGGCTGGGGATGGCCTGCCTCTCCTACGGCCTCGCGCTCAAGCTGCGCAGCGAGGACGCGATGGCGCCGCTGCTCAATGCCATCTTCCTGCCGATCATGCTGCTCAGCGGCATGCTGCTTCCTCTGAGCCTGGCTCCCGCCTGGTTGCAGGGGGTGGGCCACGCCAACCCGTTCTACTACGCGGTCGAGGCGGCCCGGAAGGCGTTCCAGACCCCGGTCGCGGGCGGAACGGTCCTGGGTGGCATCGCGGTCGCCGCCGCTCTCGCCGCCGTCACCATCACCTGGGCGGCCCGCTCCTTCGGGCGGTCGGTGGCCTAAACCGGTCCCAGCGCGATCACCATGTCCTGGTGCGGCCTGCCGAGATAGTCGGCAGGCCCACCCAGGGCGGTCCAGCCGAGGCGGCGGAAGAAGCGCACGTTGGCCACCTGCACGTGGGCGCGCATCACCCGGCCGCCGCGCTCGCCGGCGGTGCGCACCGCGTAGCGCACCAGCGGTTCGGCGACGTGGCGGGCCCGGTAGGCGGGCAGCACGCTGAGCCGGTCGCCCACCCAGACGCCCTCGCCGTCGAGGTCGAACAGCCGCACCGTCCCCGCCACCTCGCCGTCGCAGAAGCCGAGCACGTGGAGGGTCGTCGGGTCGGCGTCGCGGTCGTCGAGGTCGGTGATCGCGAAGATCCCCTGCTCGTCGACGAAGACGCGCTCGCGGATGCGCAGGTGCACCTCGAGCTCGCCCGGCGAGGCCACCGGCCGGCAGTGGACGGTGGGCGGGCTAGTGGAGAGGGCGAAGGGGGATGCGCTCGAGGTCGTCACCACCGCTGCTCCGTTCCATGACTCCCATCACCGAGCACGCCTGGCAGCGGGCGCAGCCGGCGCGCACCGTCCCGGAGCTGATGCCGCGGGCCTGGAGGTGCGGCACCACCCGCCGGTAGATCGCGTCCATCCGCTCCGCCGGCGGCGGCGAGCACGCCTCCATCAGGCTGCCCGGCACCGGCCGCAGCGGCACCACGAAGGGATAGACGCCGAGGTCGATGGCGCGCAGGCAGCCCTGCACGGTGACCTCGGGGTCCTCGCCCATGCCGATGATCACGTAGGTCGAGACCTGGCCGCGGCCGAAGAGCTCGACCGCCCGCTCCCAGGCGGCGAAGTAGCCCTCGATGCCGGTGCGCGCCTTCGCGGGGGCGATGCGGGCGAGCACCGCGGGGTCGAAGGACTCGACGTGGATGCCGACCGAGTCGACGCCGGCGTCGTGGACCCGGTCGAGCGCCGCGAGGTCGCCCGGGGGCTCGAACTGCGCCTCGATGGGCAGGCCGCTCGCCTCCTTGATCGCCGCCGCGCAGCGCGCCAGGTAGAGGGCGCCGCGGTCGGGGCCGTGGGTGCTGCCGGTGGTGAGGGTGACGTCGACCGCGCCGTCGAGGTCGCGCGCGGCCACCGCCACCGCGGCGAGGTGCTCGGGTCGCTTCACCCGCACCGTGCTCCCCGCCTGCAGGGTCAGCTCGATGCCGCAGAAGTGGCACTGGTCCTCGGTGTCCCAGTACGCGCAGGTCTGGATCACCGTGCTCGCCAGCGAGTCGAGGTGGAGGAGGGCGATCTTCCAGTAGGGGATGCCGTCGTCGGTGGTGAGGTCGTAGTACCGGGGACGCGCCGGCGCCGCCGCCGAGGCGAGGCGGACGCCCCCGCGGTAGATGCCCCAGCCCTCGTCCTCGCGTCGCATGGTGTACGGCGACCCGGCGACGTACGCGGCCGTCACCGGGACGGTCACCGGCACCCCCTCGACGTGGATCATCCCCGCGTCGGAGGGGCCCGCGCCGCCACGCCGGGCCTCGACCGGCCCCTCCAGCCGCACGCCGCGGCTCTGCAGCTCGGTGAGCAGCCGTCCCAGGTCGGGCGTCACCGGAACAGTGGCCATGCGCGCCTCCTCGCGACCGGACAATTCCACAAACTTTGGAAGACGACCGTTCACCAAAGGAAAACAGAATCTTGCCCGCGGCTTCGCACCGTGTCAAGGGTGCCAGGGCCCCGGCGTCACTCCTGCTCGAGATACCGGCGCAGCTCCTGGGTGGCCTTCGTCCAGGACTCGGCGTCGGCGAAGGTGCGGGCGTCCTCGACGGTGGTGCCGGGTGCGTGGTCGCCGCTGCCGGGGTCGAGACGCAGCCGCTGGAGGCCGTACTCGGGGCGCCCGGTGGCCGGGTCCGGGTCGATGTACAGGTGGAGGGCCTCGCCGCTGCGGACGTGCATCTCCAGGCGGCGGTGGCCGGTGCGCTCGGGGCGGCCGCTCTCGTGCAGGACCACCCAGGCACCGCCCCGGTCGCGCGCCTCGGAGATCAGCCGCAGCGCACGCAGCCGTTCCAGCGCACCCAGGATCTCCCGGTGCCGGATGCCGAAGGCGGCGCCGGCGATCAGCCCCAGGTCGAGCTCCTCGGCGGCCATCCCGGTGCGCGCCAGGAGGCCGTCGAGGGTCTCCGGCGCCCGGGGGAAGGCGGCGGCCAGCTCCTCCACCGCGGTGTGCGCGCGGAGCTCGTCGGCGAACGCGCGGACCAGCAGCCCGGCGCGCTCGTAGAGGTCCGGACGGACCATCACGACGGGGTAGAGGCGGGCCTCGTCCTCCCGCCACCGCCGCACCAGGGCGGCGATCTCCTGTTCATTCATCCGAGTACCCGGCGTGTACTATGTTCAACGCCTTGTCCTCTATCATGCACACGACCGGAAGGGGGGCGCCGAGCGCGCCGGGTCCCATCCGTGGCCCAGGCCCAGCATGAGGCACACGGTCGTGCTGGCGCTGGGCGGCAACGCCCTCACCCCTCCGGACCAGTCAGGGGCCTGGGAGCAGCAGCGCGCCAACGCCGTGCCCCTCGCCCGCGCCGCCGCCGCCCTTCTCCACGCCGGCTGGCGGGTGGCGATCAGCCACGGCAACGGCCCCCAGGTCGGCGCTCTCGCGCTGCAGCAGGAGGCGGGCGCCTCCGGCGTCGCCGCCCAGCCGCTCCACGCGGTGGGGGCGATGACCCAGGGCCAGATCGGCAGCCTGCTGGCGATGGCGCTCGCAGAGGTCTGCGACGGCGGCGTCTCGGTGGTCTCCGTGGTCACCCACATGGTGGTGGCCGAGCCGGCGCCGGGCGCGGTGCCGACCAAGCCGATCGGCCCCTTCTACCCGCGGGAGCGGGCGCTGGAGCTGGCCGCGGAGCGGGGCTGGGCGGTGGTCGACGACGCCGGCCGGGGCTGGCGGCGGGTGGTCGACTCCCCCGAGCCGCTGGAGATCGTCGAGGCGCGGGCGGTCCGCGACCTCGTCGATGGCGGCCACCTGGTGATCGCGTGCGGCGGCGGCGGCATCCCGGTGACCCGCCGCGACGGCCGCCTCGACGGGGTCGAGGCGGTGATCGACAAGGACCTCGCCGCCTGGCGGCTGGCGGTGGAGCTGGGGGCGGGCGTGCTCGCGCTGGTCACCGGGGTGGACTGCGTCAGCCTCGACCACGGCACCCCTCGCGAGCGGGCGATCACCGAGATGTCCCTGGCCGAGTCGGAGGCACTCGACAGCGCCGGGCACTTCCCCCCGGGGAGCATGGGTCCCAAGGTGGCCGCCGCCCGCCGCTTCGTCCGCGACGGCGGCGAGCTCGCGGTGATCACCTCGGCGGAGCACGTGCTCGAGGCGGTCGAGGGACGGCACGGCACCCGCATCGTCGCCGGCACGGGCACCGTGAGGGCGTCGGCTTGAGCTCCGCGCCGGTGGCGCTGCTCACCTACTCGACCAAGCCGCGGGGCGGGGTGGTGCACACCGTCGAGCTCGCCGAGGCGCTCCACGACGCCGGCCGCCCGGTGCACATCGTCACCCTGGGCGACCCCGACCAGGGCTTCTACCGCCCGGTGCGGGCGCCCCACACCATCCTCCCCGCGCCCGCGTCCGCCGCCACCCTCGAGGAGCGGGTGACCGCGGCCGTCGACGCCCTGGCGGAGGGCCTGGCCCCGCTGGCGGGACGCTTCCGGATCCTTCACGCGCAGGACTGCATCGCCGCCCGGGCGGCGGCGCGGGTGCGCGACCAGGGGGCTCGAGCGCTGGTGGTGCGCACCGTCCACCACGTCGACGACTTCACCACCCCCGCGCTGATCGACTGCCAGCGGCGGGCCATCCTCGAGCCCGATCACGTGCTGGTGGTCAGCGAGCAGTGGCGCCGGCTGCTCGGCGAGGACCCCGGGGTCGAGGCGGAGGTGGTCCCCAACGGGGTCGACGCCGAGCGCTTCTCCGGCCCGGGCGCCGTGGACCCGGCGGAGTTGCGCGCCCGGGTGGGGGCCGAGGGCCGCTTCCTCTTCCTCACGGTCGGGGGGATCGAGCCGCGCAAGGGCAGCGCCGAGCTGCTCGAGGCGATGGCGGCGCTGTGCGGCGAGGCGGGGCCATCGCCGGTGCTGGCGGTGCTCGGCGGCCACTCGTTCCAGGACCACTCCGCCTACCGCGAGGCGGCGCTGGCGCGGGCCACCGACCGGGGCCTCCGGCTGGGGACCGACGTGGTCGTGCTCGGCACCGTGCCCGACGCCGAGCTGGTGGCGTGGTATCGGGCCGCCGACGCGTTCGTGCTGCCCTCGACCCGGGAGGGGTGGGGGCTGGCGGTGCTCGAGGCGCTGGCCGCGGAGCGGCCGGTGGTGGCCAGCGACATCGAGGTGTTCCGCAGCTATCTGACCGACGGCGAGACCGCCCTGCTCGCGCCCGCCGGCGACGCCGGGGCGATCGCCGCGGCGATGCGGCGGCTGGTCGCCGACCGCGGGCTGCGCGAGCGCCTCGCCGGCGCCGGGCCCGCGGTGGCGGCGCGCTACAGCTGGGCGGCGAGCGCTCGTCGGCACGGCGAGATCTATGACCGCCTGGCGCCGGTGGCGCCCCCCGCCCGCTGGGCGGGACGCTTGGCCGCGCGCCGGTAGGAGCCCGGCTCAGTCGCCCTGGCGCTTCCTGCGGGGGGCGGCGGTGCGCCGGCGGACGGCGCGGGCGGCGGTGCGCGGCACCGCGGTCAGCTGCACCAGCCGGGTCCCGGCCGGGCGGCTGCGCAGGTGCCACACCGCGGCCAGACCGGTGGCGATCGCCACCATGACGAAGATCCCGGTGAAGGCGAGCGCCAGCAGCCAGTGGGAGGGGACCGCGATCGCGATCACCACCGTGGTGAGGCCGACGACGGCGAACGCCCCGGCCGCGGCGAGGGCGGCGACCGCGAAGAGGGTCGCCTGGGCGGCGGCCTCCTGCCGGGGCGTGTCGGACGGCTCGAGGGTGCCCAGGGGCGCCTCGGTCTCCTCGTCGACGACGGTCAGCGGGGGTGGGCGCTTGTTACCCCTTGACCCGGCAAAGCTATCAAACATGCTATCAGGCATCGTGATGACGAACACTACCATGACTCCTGACACAATGCGAGCACTTCGAGGAGATCGAGGCATGTGGTGCCCGTAGCCGACGCCGTGGTCGTGGGCGCCGGCCCCAACGGGCTGGTGGCGGCGGCGCTGCTCGCTCGGGCGGGCTGGGACGTCGCCGTCCTGGAGCGCGCCACCGAGCCCGGGGGCGCGGTGCGCAGCGGCGAGGTCACCCTGCCCGGCTACGTCCACGATCTCTACTCCGCGTTCTACCCGATGCTCTGGGCCTCGCCGGTGCTCGCCGAGCTGGGGCTCGACCGGCGGGTCGAGTGGGCCGGCTTCGAGGTGCCCGCCGGCGCCGCGGTCGCTCCCGGACGGGCGGCGGTGATCCACCGCGACCCCGAGACCACGGCCTCGCGGCTGGGGGGCGTCGACGCCGGGGGCTGGCGCCGGCTGATGCGCTGGTGGGAGGCGGCGGGACGGCCGCTGCTCGAGACCCTGCTCGCACCGCTGCCGCCGCTGCGGCCGGCGGCGGGGCTGGTGCGGCGCACCGGGGTGGCCGGGGCCCTGGGCTGCGTCCGGCTGATGCTCGAGCCGATGGAGTCGGTGGCCCGCCGGCTGCTGGTCAGCGACAGCGCACGGGCGCTGCTCGCCTGCGGGGTCACCCACGGCGACGTCCCCGTCGACGCCTGCGGCAGCACCCCGGCGGCGCTGATGCTCGCGGTCACCGGGCAGGCGCTGGGGATGCCCATCCCCACCGGCGGCGCCGGCCGGCTCACCGCGGCGCTCGTGGACGTGCTGACCGAGGCGGGTGGGCGGCTGCGCACCGCCACCGAGGCGCGCCGGGTGCTCGTCGAGCGGGGCCGCGCCGCCGGGGTGGAGACCGCCGCCGGCGAGCGCTGGCGGGCGCGGCGCGCGGTGGTCGCCGACCTCGACGCCGGCCGGCTGCTCCTCGACCTGGTCGGCGCCGAGCGGCTGCCCGCCTCGGTGCCGGCGCGGCTGGCCCGCCGTCGCCACGGCAGCGGCATGTTCAAGCTCGACCTCGCCCTCGCCGGCACCGCGCCCTGGGCGGCGGAGGAGCTGCGCGACTGCGGCGTGGTCCACCTCTGCGGCGACCTCGACACCACCGCGGAGGCGCAGCACCAGGTGGGCCGCGGCCTGCTCCCCGCCCGCCCCCAGCTGATCTGCGGGCAGCAGTCGCTCGCCGACGCGAGCCGCGCGCCCGCCGGCGGCGCCACCCTCTGGGTCGAGTGCCACGTGCCCGGGGCCCCGCGCGGGGACGCCGCCGGCGAGATCGGCGGCGAGGGCTGGGCGGCGCTGCGCGACGGCTTCACCGAGCGGGTGCTCGCCCGGCTCGAGGAGCACGCCCCCGGGCTCCGGTCGCGGCTGCTCGGGATGGCGGTGCGCTCGCCCGCCGACCTCGAGGCGGAGAACCCCAACCTGGTCGGCGGCGACGTCGCCGGCGGCTCGTACGCGCTCGATCAGCAGGCGGTCTTCCGGCCGCTGCCGGGGTGGTCGCGGTACCGGATGCCGCTCGCCGGTCTCTACCTCTGCTCCGGCTCCACCCATCCCGGCGGCGGGGTGCACGGCATGGGTGGCCGCAACTGCGCCCGCCGCGTGCTCGCCGACGCCGGCGCCGGCCGGGTGCTGGCCCGGCTCGGACGGCGACGGGATCGGGGCGAGCCCGCCGCCGAGCTCTGAGCCATATCAGCCGCCCAACAGGGAGTCGACCACCGCTGGGAGGACCATCAGGTCGGGGATCACCGCCGACGCCAGGCCAGGGTCCTCGGAGCCGTGGTCGCGGTTCACCCAGACCGACGGCACCCCCAGCCGGTGGGCGGGCGCGATGTCGTGGAACCAGCTGCAGGCGGCGTGGACCCACTCCCCGGGCGCCGCTCCGGAGAGCTCGCGGAAGCGCTCGAAGTGGGCGGGTCCGGGCTTGTAGCTCTCCACGTCGGCGGCGGTCACCACCAGGTCGATCTCCACCGGCAGCCGCTCGCGGGTGGCGGCGAAGAGGTCGGGGTCGACGTTGGAGAGCACCGCGAGCCGGTATCCGGCGTCGTGGAGCGCCCCCAGCGAGGGGCCGACGTCGTCGAACACCGGCCACTCCGGGAGGCTGGCGGCGAGCGCCTGGTCGGCGCCCGCGCCGAGCTCGATCCCGGCGATCCGCGCGCTCCGCCGCAGCCCCTCGGCGAGCACCTCGCGGTAGCGGCGGAAGGGCCGCTCCGCCTGCACCTCGGGCTCGACCCGCTCGTAGACGGCGCGCAGCTCGGCGCCCCGCCCGGGGGCGACCGACTCCATCGCCGCGGCGATGCCGCGGTTCCAGTCGACCAGGGTGCCGTAGCAGTCGAAGGTGACCCAGCCGGGTGCGCTCATGCCGCGGATTGTGCGCTCAGCCGAGGTCGGGGCGGCAGCCGTGCTCGCGGGCCACGGCCTCGAGGCTGCGCTGGGGAACCACCGGCACGCCGTAGCCGGCGGCGACCCGGCGCACCACCGATTCCGACGCCCACGGGCTCTGGGCGGCGCGCTCGGCGGCCCAGTCGGCGTCGGGCTCGACCCGGGCGAGGTAGCGAGCGAGCATGGCCTCGCAGCAGCCGCGGTCGGGGGCCGACAGCGCCACGATCCGGGCCCGGCCGGCGCGCCAGCCCTCGCGGTGCAGCACGACCCGGTCTCCCCAGCCCATCACCGCGCCGAGCACCGCCCCCAGCGGGTGCAGCCCGAGCGCGGTGGCGACCGCGTCGGCGGCCTGGCCGACGGCGGTGTCGTCGAGCTGCCACCAGGCGTACAGCCCGCACTCGCAGCGTTCGTCGGGGGGGTCGTGGGGCATCCGGCCGAGGCCGCACGCCGCGGTCTCATTCGCCGACCGCCAGGCGGAGTGGGGGAGGACCTGGCTGCGGAGCACGACCGCGCCCGACGCCTCCTCGGCGGCGATCCAGGCGCGCACCCCGGCGACGGGGCCGTCGAGCGCCGGCGCCGGCCCGGGCTCGGCGCGGCGGGCGCTGGCGCGGAAGAGGCGCACCTCCGGCTACGCGCGGACCGGCTCGCCTCGCTCCTCGCGACGCGGCGCCGGGTCGCGTTCGCGGCTGGGTGCGGGAACCCGCTCGGGCAGCGGCACCCGGGAGGGCTCGGGGACCTCGACGGTCCTCACCGGCTTGCTCAGGAAGCCCATCGCGCCCGCCCTCCAGTCGGCCCGACCTCGACGGTACTCAGGATACCGGCGGGCCGGCGGCGACGACGATCCCGGCTTCGACCCGGGTGGCGTCGGTCTGGCCGGCCAGGGTCATCGCGTTCGCGGTCTCGGCGGCCAGCCGGCGCAGCAGCGCCCCCACCCCCGCCTCGCCGCCGAGGGCGAGCGCCCAGAGGTAGGGCCGCCCCACCAGCACCGCCCGGGCGCCGAGCGCCAGCGCGCGGAGCACGTCGGCGCCGCTGCGCACCCCGCCGTCGACGTACACCTCCAGCCCGCCGGCGATCGCCGCCACCACCTCGGGCAGCGCCAGCGCGGGCGGGATCGCGCCGTCGAGCTGGCGGCCGCCGTGGTTCGAGACCACCACCCCGGCCACCCCGGCGGCGGCGGCGCGGGCGGCGTCGTCGGGGTGGAGGATGCCCTTCAGCACCACCGGCAGAGCGGTGGCGGCGACGATGCGCTCGACCCCTGCCCAGTCGAGCCCGAGATGGGTGGCCGCCCCCGAGCTCACCGCGGTCGATCCCGCCGCCTCCGAGAAGGCGGCGGCGTCGCCGAGCCCGCGATAGCGCACCCCCCAGACCGGGGCGTCGACGGTGATCACCAGCGCGCCGCAGCCGCACTCCTCGGCGCGGCGCACCCGGCCCAGGGTCACCTCCGGATCGGGGTCGGCGTAGAGCTGGAACCAGGCGCCGGCGGTGGCGTGGGGCACCACCTCCTCGAGGGGCAGCGAGCTGTGGGTCGAGACCACCATGACCGTGCCTGCCGCCGCCGCCGCCCGCGCCGTGGCCGCCTCGGCGTCGGCGTGGGCGAGGCGGTGGAAGGCGCAGGGCGCGAGCAGCACCGGGAGCGCGACCGGAGTGCCCTGCACCGTGGTCGCGGTGCTCACCGTGGCGACGTCGACGAGCACCCGCGGTCGCAGCCACCAGCGCTCCCACGCCCGCGGATTGGCGGCGACGCTGGTCTCCATCCCCGCTCCCGCGGCGTAGTACGCGTAGGCGATCGCCGGCAGCCGCTCGCGCGCCGCCGCCTCCAGCGCGGCCGGGTCCCAGGGCAGCTCCCCGTTCATGCTGACGATGCTGCCAGCGGAGTCGCCGCTGGCGCATCCCCCGGCATAAGCTCGACACCTCTGGGAGGAGGTCAGGGGGAGGGTCGTCGATGCCCGCGCTGTTCCGTCAGGTGCTCGACCCGGCGCACAACCTGGGGCTGACCTCGCTGCTGGCGCTGGTGCCGGTGGTGGCGCTGCTGGTGATGCTCGCCGCCCTCCGGGTCACCGCCTGGCTGGCGGCGGTGATCGGATCGGCGGTGACGCTGCTGCTCGCGGTCACGGTGTGGCAGGCGCCGGCCGGCCCCGCGCTGCGCGCCTACGTCTACGGGAGCGCCACCGGGGTGCTCGCCGTCGACTGGATCACGTTCTGGGGCGTGGTCATCTTCAACACCCTGGTGGTCACCGGGGTCTTCACCACCTTCCAGCGCTGGCTGGTCTCCCAGGCGACCGCCGACGTGCGGGTGCAGGCGATGCTGCTCGCCTGGGCCTTCGGCGCGCTGCTCGAGGGGCTGGTGGGGTTCGGTTACCCGTGGGCGGTGGTGGCGCCGATCCTCGTCGGCCTGGGGATCGCCGAGCTCGACGCCATCCGGGTCGCCGCCATCGCCAACAACGCGCCGGTGTCCTTCGGTGCCCTGGGAGCGCCGATCATCGGCCTCGCCGCGGTCACCGGCCTGCAGACCTCGGTGCTCGCCGCGTCGGTGGGGAGGGTGGTGGCGGTGCTGGCGCTGCTGCCGCCGTGGATCCTCATCTACCTGGTCAGCGGGCGCCGCGGGCTCCGCGACGGCTGGCCGCTCGCCGTGGTCGGCTCGCTCGGGTACGTCGCCGGCCAGCTGCCGGTCTCGCAGCTCTTCGGTCCCTACCTGCCCGACGTGGTCGGCTCGCTCACCTGCTTCGCCTCACTGCTGCTGCTGCTGCGCTTCTGGCGGCCCCGCGAGGTGCTCGGCTACCGGGGCGTCCCCCTCCACGGCGCCGCCGCGACCCAGGAGGCGGCCGGGCTGCCGGCGCGGCGGGTGCTCGGCGCGGTGCTGCCCTTCCTCATCCTGATCGCCGTCGTGGTGGCGTGGACCGGCCCCTGGTCGGCGCGCTTCGCCGGCTACGTGGTGCGCCGCTTCTCGGTCTCCGCGGGCTCGTCCATCACCGGCGCGAAGCCGGTGGTGGTGGCCTTCGCGCTCCAGCCGTTCGTCGCCGGCACCGCCATCCTCGCCGCCTGGGTGCTCATCGCCGTGGCGCTCCGGCCCGGCGGCGCGGCGATCGCCGAGGCCTTCCGGCGCACCGCCCGGCAGATGTGGGGGGCGCTGCTGGTCGGCGTCTTCATCTTCGGCCTGGCCTTCGTCTTCAACTTCGCGGGGATGGGCAACTCGCTCGCCTTCGGCCTCAGCCGCATCGGGAAGCCCTTCCTCCTGCTCGCCCCGGTGCTGGGCTGGATCGGCGTCGCCCTGTCGGGGAGCAACACCTCCACCAACGCCCTCTTCGGCGGGTTCCAGCTCACCGTCGGGCGGCTGCTCCACCTCCCCGTCCTGCTCCTGCCCACCCTCAACTCGGTGGGGGCGGAGGTGGGGAAGCCGGTGGCGCCGCAGACCGCCAGCGTCGGCGTGTCCACCAGCAGGTACGTGCGCAACGAGGGGGCGGTGATCCGCCACAACCTGCCCTGGACGCTGTTCCTGCTCGGCTACCTGGTGATCATCGGCGCGGTGTTCTACCTGGTCGCCCCGCAGGCCTTCCGGTAGCCGGCCGGCTCACATCCCGCGCAGACGGAGGTAGCGGAGGAAGCTGGGAACGATCAGCACCCCGAGTCCCGCGACGACGAGGACGACCAGAATGATCAGCACGATTCCCATCGGTGTGTCCTCCCCGTGTCAGTGCCGGTGCTCTCCCGGCGCCGGACCGGCGCCCGTCGGGACCCGTCAACAGCCCGGCTGACCGGGGTGCCCGCAGCAGCCGTGGCGCAGCGCCCGCAGCCGGTTGGCGAGCAGCGGCCTGAGCTTCGCGGGCCAGGGAGGCCCGGCGCCCAGGTTGGTGACCAGGTCGCGGCCGCGCTCGCGGAGCTCGTCGAGGATGCCGGGCATGGCCGGGATGGTGCCACGGCGCGGCCCTCTCTAGCGAGGGGTCGTCCCGAGGCCGCCGCTCTGCAGATCGGCGGCCGTGCCCTCGTCCTCGAAGAGCCGGAGCTGCTCGACGGTGCGGGCCCGGCGCACCAGCTGGCCGCCCGCCATGGTCGCGGCTGCGGCGAGGAGACCCAGGTACCACCCCGGGCCCGGCCCGATCGATACCGGACCGACCGTGACCGACGGATTGTCGACCCAGAAGAGGAAGCAGCCGAGGAGCTCGACGCCTCCGAGCGCGGTGTAGAGGCTCCGATCCGAGACGGTGAGCCGGGGCAGCCCGTCGGCGTCGCCGAGGAGCCCTCGGACCACCAGCAGGCACACCGTCGCGGCCAGGCCGCCGAAGCTGAGCCAGGCCCAGCCGTGCAACCCGGCGGACGCCGCCGGCGGCTGCAGTGCGCAGAGGGCGCCGCCGGCGCACGACACCGAGGTCCAGTCGAGGAGCAGGGCCACGGCCATCACCACCGAGGCGACCGCGACCACCCATTCCCCCTGGCTCCACCTCGGGAGGAACCTCCACGGATCCCGCGGCGATGTGCTCATCATGTCCGCACCCCCTCTTAATGATATTGACACTATATCATCGGCGCTCCGGCGCCAGGGTCAGGGGGTCGGGATCGCCTCCTCCGCCAGCCAGGGCCGGAGCAGCCCGGTGAGCGCGTCGGGATTCTCCATCGGGAGCATGTGGCCCGCCCCGGCGACGACCAGGGGCGGCTGCCGGAGCGCGCCCGGGATGGTGCCGGCGAGCCAGCGCGCGGTCTCGACGAACTCGGGGAGGTCGAGGTCGCCGACCACCACCAGGGTGGGGGTCTCGATCGCCGCCGCGGCCGCCACCACCTGCCGTCCCAGGCCGCGCGGCGCCGGACCGGTGAAGGTGCTGAGGTCGTTGGCGCCGACGATCTCCCGCAGCCGCGCCGCCACCTCGGGGATCGCCCGTGCGGCGGCGAAGAGGCGGTCGCCGAGCCAGGCCTCCCGGGCCACGTCGGCGCCCTTCTCCCGGGCCAGCAGGAACGGCGCCGACCAGGTGCTCATCGCCTCGATCGGCATCCAGGCGTCGACCAGCACCAGGGTGTGCAGCCGCTCGGGCAGGCGGGCGGCGGCGGCCACGGCGTCGAGGCCGCCCAGCGACATCCCCACCAGGTGACAGCGGTCGACACCGGCGTGGTCGAGCACGCCCTCGAGGTCGTCGACCGGGTCCCAGCCCTGGTGGAGTGGGGCGGAGAGCCCGTGGCCGCGGCGGTCGACGGCGAGGCAGCGGTGGGTGGCGGCGAGGGCGTCCACCTGGGCCGCCCACATCCGGCGGTCGAGGGTGACGCCGTGGAGGAGAACGACCGGCTCGCCGCCCTGCAGGCTGTCGTCGTAGTGGATTCCGGCGGGGGTGACGGGCATGGCGGAGAAGGTATCAGGGCGCCAGCACCGTCGACGCCAGCCCGGCGGCGGCGCCGGTGAGGATGGCCACCGGCTGGGCGGTCGGGCGGGCGAGGAGGAGGAGGAGCGCGAGCGCCGCCCCGACCACCTCTGCGGGGCCGGTGAGGGTGGTCCGCGCCAGGGCCACCGCGGCGGCGGCGATCAGCCCGATCGCGGCCGCGAGCACGCCGTGGAGCGCGGCGCGCGCCGCCGGCCGGGTGCGCACCGCCGTGGCCACCGCGCCGGCCACCTGCACGTACACCACCGAGGGCGCGAACACCGCGAGCGCCGCCACCACCCCGCCGGGGATGCCCGCGACCTGGACGCCGAGGAAGGCGGCGGTGGCGAAGACCGGTCCGGGGGTGGCCTGGGCGACCCCGAAGGCGTCGGCGATCTGGTGGTCGGTGAGCCCGAAGCGCCCTCCCACCAGCTCGGCGTGGAGCAGGGGCAGGAGCACGTAGCCGCTGCCGACGGCCAGCGCCCCGATCTTCAGGAAGGCGAGGCCGAGGGGCAGGAGCGTGCCGGTCCCCCCCGCCGGTGTGGCGGCGATCAGCAGCGCCCGGACCCCACCCCGGCGACCGCGGGTCAGCGCCGCGGGGTCGAGCAGCAGCACGCCGGCCGCCGCGGCGGCGGCGAGGACCGGGACGGGCGCGGCGCCGAGCAGGCTCGTCACCCCGGCGGCGGCGCCGATCAGCCCGGTCCGCCGGCCGCGGAGGCCCAGCCGGGAGAGGTCGAGGACCGCCCGGGCGAGGATGGCGACCACCGCGGCGTCGACGCCGAGGAGCGCGGCGGCGATCTGCCGGCGGCCGGCGAGGTGGAGATACAGCTCGCCGAGTGCGAGCATGCAGAGCACCGCCGGCCCGATGAAGAGCACGGCCGTCAGCGCCATCCCCGCCCAGCCGGCGCGCAGCCTCCCGATCAGCAGCGCGAGCTGGGTCGACGCCGGACCGGGGACCAGGTTGCAGGCGGCGAAGAGCTCGCCGAACCGGGCGGCGTCGAGCCAGCCGCGGCGGCGCACCACCTCCCGCTCCATCAGCGCGACGTGGCTCGCGGGGCCGCCGAAGGCGGTCCACCCCAACCGCCCGAAGACCGCCGCAACCTCGGCGAGCCGCGAGCGCCCGGCGTCCTCCACGCGGCCATGATGGCGGTCGCCGGCAAGTCTTCACCGGGTCTTCATCGGATCCGCGCAGCTCCGGGTGGATGCTCGGCGGATGCACGATCCGACCCCGGTGCCGGCGGGAGCGCGGGCGCTCGCCGGCCGCGCCCTGCGGCTGCGCCGCCGCGCCGCCGGCTGGGACGTGCTCCGCCCGTATCTCGACGCGGTGAGCGCGCTCGCGGCGGTTCTCTTCCTGATGTCCGCCGCCGACCTCGACACCCCGGTCCCCTACCTCTGCGGCGCCGCCGCGCTGCTCGCCGCCCTCGGGGCCGAGCTGGCGCGCTGAGCCGCGCCGGTCAGCCTCCCTTCCGGCCGGGACCGCCGCCGGGACGCGCCGCGCGGCCGGTCAGCTCCCGCCGCGGCGCCCCCGCTCCGGCGGCGCCCTGGCCGGCCATCGACGCCTCGGGATCGACGGCGCCGCCCGGCGGCACGTCGATGCCGGCGGTGCGGCGGACCGCGTAGGGGGGTCGCTGCCCGACCTCGTGGTAGATGCGGATGAGCAGCTCGCCGAGCAGGCCCATCGAGATGAACTGCACCCCGATGATCACCAGGAGCACGCTGAGCACCAGCAGCGGGCGCTCGGCGATGCCCGCGCCGGAGACCACCTTGTAGACCAGCAGCCCGGTGAGGGTGGCGCCGCCGATCAGCAGGCTGACCAGCCCGAGCAGCCCGAAGAACTGCATCGGCCGGGCGATGTAGCGGAGCAGGAACCGCACCGTGAGCAGGTCGAGGACGACGCGCAGGGTGCGGGTCAGCCCGTACTTCGAGGCACCCCGGGTGCGCGGCCGGTGGTTGATCGGCACCTCCGCGACCCGCGCCCCGGCGAGGCCGGCGAGCGCCGGGATGAAGCGGTGCATCTCGCCGTACAGGTGGAGCTGCCGCACCACGTCCGAGTGGTACGCCTTGAGGGTGCAGCTGTGGTCGTGCAGCGGGGTGCTGGTGATCCGCGAGATCAGCCGGTTGGCCAGCCTCGAGGACAGCCGGTGGTCCCGCCGGTCCCGCCGCCAGCCGCTGACGACGTCGTAGCCCTCCTCCATGGGGGCGAGCAGGTGGGGCAGGTCGCGGGGATCGTTCTGCTGGTCGCCGTCCATCGGCACCACCGCCCGGCCTCGCGCGAAGCGGAAGCCGGCGCTGATCGCGGCGGTCTGCCCGAAGTTGCGCCGGAACTGGATGACCCGCACCCGGGGGTCGCGCCGGTGCCAGGCCAGTGCCCGGTCGCCGGTGGAGTCACTGCTGCCGTCGTCGACGAGGATCACCTCGGCCGACTGGGGCATGGTGTCGAGCACCGCGAGCAGCTCCTCGACCGCGGGGTCGATGTTCTCCTCCTCGTTGTAGAGGGGGACGACCACGGTGAGGTCCAGGCCTCGCTGCGGCGGGGCCCGGTCGGGAGCCTGGGTGGGGGTCTCGACGGCCATCTCCCTCTGATGATGCTGCTTCGCCCGCCGCATGTGTCATCGCATCGGAGAAAGGAGGAGGGCGGCGACACCCGGTGTCGCCGCCCTCGGCCGGTCGTGATCCGTCTGACCACGCCCGCGTCCACGACCCGTGGGAGGGTCGGGCGACGTCAGCTTCGCCCAACCCCCCCGATGGATCGTGATCAGTCGCCGGTCTTGGACTTGGCGCTGCCGCCGGTGGACTTGGCCGAGCCGCCGCTGCCGCCCTTGCCGCCGGTGGCCGTGCCGCCCTTGGCGCCGCTGCCGCCGTCGCCGGCGCCGCCGCACGCGGTGTTCCCGGTGCTGCCGCTCACCGACGAGCCACGGTTGCCGCTCATCGACGAGCCGCTCGCGCTCGAGTTCTGGTTGGGGTTGCTGCCCGGGCTGAGAACCGGCACGAACAGGTTGTTCAGCAGGTTGGTGCCGTTCAGCAGCTGGTTCTGGCCGCCCAGGATGTTGTTGAGGTCGTTGCTGGCGATGCCACTCAGCACGCCGCAGGCGATGCCGTTGCCGCCGGTGCTGCTGCCGCCGGCGCCGCCGGACGACTTGGCCGACCCGCCGGCGCCGCCCTTGGACGACGAGTGGGCGCTGCCACCCTTCGCCTTGGCTGCGTGGCTGGTCATCGTCATCGCCGAGCCGCCCAGGACTGCGGCGGTGGTGATCGCGGCGATGCTCATGATGCGGATCAAGATGTATCCCTCCCTGTTGCCGTCGGATCAGCCTTGCGGATCCGGGCAGTGACCGTTGCGTCTCTCCCTACGTTCGGGTCCGCCGGAACCTTGCAGTTTTCAGAAACCTGGGTTGACGGAGTTCACGGGCCCCCAGGTCGAGATCGGGCGCGCCCTCCCCCGACTCCTCCCCCCACAGGGTGATTGACCCTCACCTGAGAGCCCGCAGACAATGCCTCGACACGGGGCGCGGCCCCGGGTCACGGGACACGGTGCATGGCTGAGCTGGGCCGGCGGGTCCTCATCGGGGGGCCATACTTCGAGGACCTGGCTCACGGCCGGGTCTTCGATGACGCGCCGTCGGTCACGCTCACCGACGGGCTCGCCGCGGTCTCCCAGGCGATCTTCGGCGATCGCCTGCGCCTGCCCCTCGACGCCGGCCTCAGCGCCGCGGTCACCGGGGGCGGGGCGGCGCTGGCGCATCCGATGCTGGTGTGCAACGTCGTCATCGGCCAGAGCACCGGCCCCTCCCAGCGGGTCCGGGGCAACCTCTTCTACCGGGGCCTGGTGCTGCTCCGCCCGGTGTTCATCGGCGACACCCTCCGCACCCGCACCGAGGTGGTCGGGCTCCGGCAGAACGCGGTGCGCGAGGGCCGGCCGGCCACCGGGGTGGTGGCGCTGCGGGTCCGCGCCGAGAACCAGCGCGGCGAGCCGGTGCTCGACTTCTGGCGCTGCCCGATGCTGCCGCTCGCCGACCCCGGGGTGCGCACCGGCCACGCCGACGGCTTCGACGACATCCCCGCGGACCTCGAGCCCGGACGGGTGGCCGCGGCGGTGCCCGGGGGGTGGCGGCTCGACGCCTTCCGCGTGGCCTGCCCAGGCGAGCACTTCGCCGCCCTCGTCGAGGGCACCGTCTACGAGGTCGAGAGCCGCGACACCGTCAGCTGCGCCCCGGAGCTCGCGCGGCTCACCCTGAACATGGCGCAGACCCACACCGACGCCGGCGCCAGCGCCTACGGCCGCCGGCTCGTCTACGGCGGCCACACCATCTCGGTGGCCGCGGCCCAGCTGGTGCGGGCGCTGCCCAACCTGGTGACCATCCTCGCCTGGCGGCGCTGCGACCACCTCGCGCCGGTCTTCGAGGAGGACCTGCTCCGCTCCGAGGTGGAGGTGGCCGGGCTCCATCCTCTCGACGGCGGCGGCGGGCTGGTCGAGCTGCGGGTGGTGGTGCACGCCGCCCGGGACGCCGCCGCGGGCGCCGAGGAGGTGCCGGTCCTGGACTGGCGGCTCTGGGGCCTGATGGCGTGAGCGGGAGGGAGGCCGGATGAGCGTGCAGCCGCCGGGCATCCTCGGCGGGATGCGGGTGGTCGAGGGATCGGCCTTCGTCGCCGCCCCGCTCGGCGGCATGACCCTCGCCCAGCTCGGCGCCGAGGTGATCCGCTTCGACCAGATCGGGGGCGGCCTCGACGCCCGGCGCTGGCCGATCACCAGGGAGGGTCGCAGCCTCTTCTGGGCCGGCATGAACAAGGGCAAGCGGTCGATCGCCGTCGACCTGCGCTCACCCCGGGGGCGGGAGCTGCTCACCGAGCTGATCACCGCGCCCGGTCCCGACGCGGGGCTCTTCCTCACCAACTTCCCGGTGCAGGGCTGGCTCGACTACGGGCGGCTCCGCGCCCGCCGCCCCGACCTGGTGATGGTGGCGATCACCGGCAACCACGACGGCTCGTCGGCGGTCGACTACACCGTCAACCCCGCCACCGGGTTCCCCTGGGCGACCGGCCCCACCAACCTCGCGGTGCCCTTCAACCACCTGCTGCCCGCCTGGGACGCGATCACCGGCACCCTCGCCGCCACCGGCCTCCTCGCCGCCGAGCGCTTCCGCACCCGCAGCGGCCAGGGCCAGCTGGTGAAGCTCGCCCTCAGCGACGTGGCCATCGCCATGGTCGCGCATCTCGGCAAGATCGCTGAGGTGCAGATCAGCCGCCACGAGCGGCCGAAGTACGGCAACTATCTGTACGGCGCCTTCGGCCGCGACTTCCTGACCCGGGACAACCGGCGGGTCATGGTGGTGGCGCTCACCGCCCGGCAGTGGATGAGCCTCAAGGACGCCACCGGCCTCCACGAGAGCTTCGCCATGGTCGAGCAGCAGATGGGCGTCGACCTCTCCCGCGAGGGCGACCGCTTCACGGCCCGCGAGGTGCTCGGCGCCATCCTCAAGGCGTGGACGACCCGGCACACCCTGGCCGAGATCCGCGAGTGCTTCGACGAGCACGGGGTGTGCTGGGGCCCGTACCAGACCTTCACCCAGCTGGTCGACCAGGACCCGCGGTGCTCCACCGCGAACCCGATGTTCGCGGAGGTCGAGCAGCCCGGGATCGGCACCTACCTGATGCCGGGATCACCGCTCGACTGCGGCGCGATGCCCCGCGTCGAGGTGCGCCGCGCGCCCCTGCTCGGCGAGAACACCGACGAGATCCTGGCCACCTGCCTGGGGCTCGGTGACGCCGAGATCGGCCGGCTCCACGACGCCGGCGTGGTCGCCGGTCCCGAGCCGGAGGAGGCGAGCGTCAGCGTCACCGGCAGGCTCGCGGTCCAGTAGAGCCCCCGGCCGCCGGGCGCGGGGCCGTGAATCCCACCGAACCTCGCAAGACTGTCAGAGCTCTCCCGTTGTGTAGCCGTAGGGTCAGGGAGCCGTCCAGTGTGGACTCCCACCCTCGGTCAGGGAGGGAAATTCCATGCGTGTACTGGGTATTGCTGCGCTCGCGACCGCTGCGGTCATGGGCGGCTCGGCGATCACACTCACCACCTACGCCTCGGCATCGAGCCCGTCGAGCCCGTCCAGCCCCTCGAGCAGCGGCGGGCACGGCACCACCCAGGGTGGGAGCGGCACGTCCTCGTCGACGGGCGGCAGCGGCGGCGGCGCCACCTCGACCGGCGGCTCGGGCGGGAGCAGCACCGGCGGCAACGGGATCGGCTGCGGTCTGCTCAGCGGGATCGGGAGCAACGACCTCAACAACATCCTCGGCGGCCAGAACCAGCTGCTCAACGGCACCAGCCTGCTGAACAACATCTTCGTGCCGATCCTGAGCCCGGGCGCCAAGGCGAACCAGAACAGCAACTCGGGCACGACCACGGCCAGCGGCAGCCACGGCGCCTCGAACAGCGCCAGCACCGGCAACACCAACTGCGGCAATGCCGGCAACGGTGGCACCGGTGGCAAGGGCGGCACCGCCACCGGCGGCAAGGGCGGCAGCGGCGGCAAGTCCACCTCGAAGGGCGGCAGCGCCAAGTCCACGAAGAAGTCCTAGCTTCCGAGCTCGCACTCCGGAGGGCGGTCGCAGCTCGCTGCGGCCGCCCTTGGTGTGCTCGGCGGTCTCCCGCGGAGTGGCCGGGTGCCGAGAGTCCGCGGGATGAAGGGCGCGCCGGGACCTCTGCTACGGTCGTCACGGTCGAGGAACCGAGGAGGAGTTCGAGCGTGGCCGTCCCCACCACCGTCGCCGACCTGCACCAGGTCGCCGCTCTCACCCGTCGCGAGTCCGAGTCGCTCGCCACCGTCCTCGAGGGGCTGTCCGCGGAGCAGTGGCAGCTCCCGGCGTGCGGCGACTGGAGCGTCGACCAGGTCACCGGTCACCTCGGGATCGTGCCCAGCAGCGTCGAGCAGTGGTACGACGCGGCGGTGGCGGGGGAGGAGGTCGAGCCCCTGGACATGCGCGACCCGGAATTCCAGGAGACCCAGCTCGACATGATCGGCGAGGCCGATCCCCAGGACCGCATCGACGGGGTACGCCACGCCTACGGCTCGGCCGCCGACTACCTCGACAGGCTCGACCCCGGCGGCCTCGGCCTCCCCACCTACACCCCCGAGGGCATGCTGCCGCTCACCCTGGCGGGCCGCATCTCGCTCAGCGAGCTCTTCGTCCACGGCTTCGACGTGCGCCGCGCCGCCGGCCTCGACGACCGCGGCGATCCCGAGGTCGCGGAGGCGCTGCTGCCCCACGCGATGGCGGTGCTGCCCTCCTTCCTCGGCGGCGTCAGCGATCTGGAGGCTCCGGTCGAGGTGACCGCCGGGGAGCAGCGCTGGACCCTCGCCCCGGCGTCGCCCGGAGTGACGGTGGAGGAGGGGGGAGCCGGCGCCGGCACGACCCTGCGGATCGCACCCGCCGACCTGGTGCTGCTGGTCTGGGGGCGGATCACCCTCGCCGAGGCGCGCACCCGGGGCGCCGGCGTCGACGGCGACGCCGCGGCCCTGGAGCGGCTCCTCGCCCAGCTCGACCCGCTGTAGCGGAGGTTGCCCCGGGCGCAGGGAACGGGGTAGGCTGCTCGTTATCATGAGTAAGTCGATCGAATTACTCAACAAATAGAGGAGCCGGGACCGTGCCCGACGGTGGCGCGACGCTGCTGGAGATCCTGCCCGTGGCGCTCGCCGCGGGGTCGATCCAGAGCCTGCGCCCGGCCGGCGCCGCCTCCTGGCGGCTCGAGTGCCCGCCCGGCGCCGACCCCGGCCCGGTGGTCGTCGAGGCCCTGCGGGAGCTCGGCCTGGCCGTCTCCGTCGTGCACTCCACCTCCTGGCGCCACCAGGGCGGCGGCCTGGTGCTGACCTACCTGGTGGTGCTCGCCGCCCCCGCGCCACCGGCCGCCGGGCTGGTGACCCGGGCGGTGCGGCCGCTGCCGCTGGCGAGGGGCGGCCCGACCACCGCGCCGGCCGGACTCGACGTCGACCAGGTGCTCCAGCACGCGCTGCGCCACCTCGCCTGGCTGCAGCGCGACGATCCCGGCATCGCCGCGGCGCTCGACCCCGGCTGGGGGGCGCCGCTCGCCGGATACGTGCCCGAGCCCTTCCATGCCCACCCCACCGAGGCCGCGCTCAGCGCCTGACGGCGCCCCCGCGCCGCGTTCCTCACGCGTCACCTCCTCGACACCGCCGCGACACCTGCGACGGCGGCGGCAGGCCTAGCGTTGACATAGCCCCGGGGAGGGGGAGCGACGCCCACCCTGAGGGCCCCGAGGCTCTCCACGGGAGACCGGCCATGCAGAAGACCCCCCACCTGGCCATCATCGCCGCCGTCCACGCGCGTCTGGTGATCGTCGACAACGCTCTCGCCGCCGCGCCCCGCGACCCCGCTCTCCACCGCACCCAACGTGAGCTCGAGGACTGGCTGTCCGGGTTGACCCGCGGCCGCGCCGCCTGACCTTCCCGAGCACCTCTCGGGCTCAGACCGCGACCAGCGCCTCCAGCGGCGCGACCAGCGCCTCCGGCGGTGGCATCGCGGCGATCTCGGCGGCCATCGCGGCCGCCGCGGTGCGGTAGGCGGGGTCGCCGAGCAGCAGGTCCATCTCGGCGCCCACCGTGGCCGCGGTGACCCGGTCGGTGAGCAGGGTGCGGCCGACTCCCCGAGCGGCGCAGAGCTGCGCGTTGAGGTACTGGTCGGCGCCCTGCGGGATGGTGAGCAGCGGCAGCCCGCAGGCGAGCGCGGCGAGCATGGTGCCGGCGCCGCCGTGGGTGACCACCGCGGCGCAGCGGGGCAGCAGCGCGCCGTGGGGCACGTAGCGCTCGACCCGGACGTTGCCGGGCTGGGCGCCCAGACCGGCGGGGTCGTGGTCGGGACCCACCGTCACCACCAGGTCGAGGGGCCGCTCGCGCAGGCCCGCCACCGCGGTGGCGAGCACCGCCTGGTTGGAGTTGGTCACCGAGGTGCCGAGGGTGAGGTGCACCACCGGACGGCCGCCGAGGGACTCGAGCCAGGCGGGCGCCGGCGCGGTGTCGATGCTGGCCGCGCCCGGCCGCATCGGCAGCTGGTCGAGCGCCGGGCCGCGGGGGTTGCGCAGGCTGGGCGGGCAGATGTCGAGGGTGGGCCCGCGACCGGCGCCGGCGAGGGCGGGGGAGGGGAGGCCGCGTTCGACCCAGAGCGGCTCCGCCGCCGCGGCGCAGGCGTCGAACACGGCGGTGCCGGCGAGCGGCCCGAGGGTGTGGTGCACCGACGGGATCCCCGCAGCGGCCGCCACCGCCGGCGCCGCGAACTCGAGGCTCTCGTGGACGATCAGGTCGGGCCTCCAGCGCTCGACCTGGGCGGTGAGCCCGGCCGCCATCGCCTCCGCGGCCACCTCGACGAAGAGGTGGGGGGTGAACCAGAGCAGGATCTCCTCGGGGAGGAGCTGCTCCCAGGGCCGGCCGGGATGGCGTTTGAGCAGCAGCGGGAACCACTCCTCGCCGTCGAGCCCCGCCTCGAGCACGGCCAGCCCCGCGGCGGCGGCGCGCGCCCCCATCCGCGGGGCGGTGGCGACGGCGACGTCGTGCCCCGCCCCCTGGAGCGCGCGGGCGAGCGGCAGCATCGGCTGCAGGTGACCGTGGGCGGGGGTCGAGGAGAACAGGACGCGCATCGGCGGGCGCGTCGAGAGTAACGCTCGGGATGCCGCCCGCAGGGGTTGGTCGGTGTCCATGCCCCGGCGCCGGAGCGCGCAGTCGCCGCTGACAGCACTCCCGGTGCCCCTGATGAATGCACGCTGAAATGCACGTACAGTCGGTTTGACGCGGTTGATGACAGCGTGATGAAACCGGCGCGGCGGGCTCGCAAGCTTCACACATTGTGAGCGTTGAAGCCATATCGCCGGGTTCCGGCGAGGACGCAAGAGCTTCGATCGCCACGCCTGTTGATCTTCTGTTCAGGTTCCGTTAGTGTTCCGTTCAGCAGGAAGGGATGGCGGTCGAAGGACGGAGATGAAGATGCCGCACGCGATGCCGGCCGCCACCCGGAGAGGAGGGGGACACACGTCATGATCCGCGAGCTCGTCGCGCTGAGCCTCAAGTTCCGCGTCCTCGTCGTCGGCGTGGCCGTCGTGGTCATGGGCGTCGGAGTGTTCCAGCTCCGCAGCGCGTCGGTGGACGCGCTCCCCGAGTTCGCGCCGCCCACGGTCACCGTGCAGGCCGAGGCGAGCGGCCTGTCCGCCGCCGAGGTGGAGCAGTACGTCACCACCGGCCTCGAGCAGGACCTGCTCAACGGGGTTCCCTGGCTCGATCACATGGAGTCGAACTCCTCGGCCGGGCTGGTGCGGGTCGACCTCGTGTTCAAGCCCGGCACCGACCCGCTGAAGGCGCGGCAGGCGGTGCAGGAGCGCCTCACCCAGGCGTACGTGCTTCCCCAGGTCGGCACGCCGCCGACGATGCTCCAGCCGCTGTCCTCGACCAGCCGGGTGATGATGGTCGGCCTGTCGTCGAAGGACCTCTCCCTCACCGACCTGTCGGTCCTGGCGCGCTGGAAGATCAAGCCGCGGCTCACCGGCATCCCCGGGGTGGCCAACGTGAGCATCTGGGGCCAGCGCGACCGCCAGCTCCAGGTGCAGGTCGATCCGGACAAGCTCCGCCAGAACGGCGTGACCCTGAACCAGGTGATCAGCACCGCCGGCAACGCGCTGTTCGTGTCGCCGCTGAACTTCCTCCAGGCGTCGACGCCCGGGACCGGCGGCTTCGTCGACACCTCCACCCAGCGGCTGGCGATCCAGCACGTGCTGCCCGTGACCACCGCCAAGAACCTCTCCTCGGTGACCATCGAGGACACCACCGGCAAGTCGCTCACCCTCGGTGACGTGGCCTCCGTGGTCGAGGACCACCAGCCCTACCTGATCGGCGACGCGGTCCTGCACAACGGCCCCGGCCTGAGGCTGGTGATCCAGAAGTTCCCGGAGGCGAGCACCCAGCAGGTGACCAGGGGCGTGCAGGACGCCCTCGCCGCGCTCCGTCCCGGCCTGTCCGGCGTCGCCATCGACACCGGCGTCTACCAGGCGCAGTCGTTCGTCGACACCGCGCTCCACGACCTCGGCGTGGTCGGGCTGGTGAGCCTGGCCATGTTCGTGCTCGTGGTCGGGCTGCTCCTCCTCTCCTGGCGGCGGGCGGTGATCACCGTCACCGCCGCGCTGCTGTCCCTCGTGGCCGCCGCCTACGTGCTCTACCTGCGCGGCAGCACCTTCAACCTCATGGTGCTGGGTGGCCTGGCGATGGCCCTGGGCGTGGTCGTCGACGACGCCGTCGCCGAGCTCGGCGCGGTCCGCCGCAGGCTGCGCGAGCACCGTGCCTCGGGGGCCTCCACCTCCATCGCCACGGTCATCGCCGAGGCGTCGGGCGCGGTGCGCGGCCCGCTCCTCTACGGGACCCTGGTGGCCCTGCTGGTGCCGCTCCCGCTCCTCTTCCTCGACGGGGTGGCGGGGTCGTTCACCCGGCCGATCGTCCTCTCGTACGCGATCGCGGTGGCGGTCTCGACGGTGGTGGCGCTCGCGGTCACCCCCGCCCTGGCCTCGCTGCTGCTCGGCGGCGCGAGCGACGACCGGCCCGGCCCGGGGCTCCGCGCCGCCCACCGCGTCTTCGACGTCACCGTGGCGCGGCTCATCGGCCAGCCCCGCGCGGCCTACGCGATGGTCGCGCTGCTGCTCGCCGCCGGGCTGGCGGTGGTCCCGCAGCTCACCACCCGCGCCGCGCTGCCCACCCCGCAGGACCGCAACGTGCTGGTTCGCTGGCAGGCCGTGCCCGGCACCTCGCTGGCCGAGATGGACCGGATCACCGGCGCCGCCTCCGCGGAGCTGCGCCACCTGTCCGGGGTGCGCGACGTCGGCGCCCACGTGGGCCGCGCGATCGCCTCCGACGAGGTCGTCGACGTCAACGCCGGCGAGATGTGGGTCAGCCTCAACGACACCGCCGACTACGACGCCACCCTGGCGGCGGTGCGCCGCGTCCTCCGCGGCTATCCCGGCCTGGCGAGCACGATCGAGTCGTACACGCAGGACCGTGTCGACGCCGTCACCGCCGACGCGGGGACGGGCAGCGACCTGGCGGTGCGGGTGTACGGCACCGACCTGGCCACGCTGAAGAGCACCGCGCAGGAGATGAGCCACCGGGTCGCCAGGGTGAACGGCGTGGTCCAGCCCAAGGTGCTGGAGCAGCCGGAGCAGCCCACCCTCGAGGTGAAGGTCGACCTCGACGCGGCCCAGAAGTACGGGATGGCCCCGGGCGACGTGCGCCGCGCCGCCTCCACCTTCTTCGCCGGCACCCTGGTCGGGAACCTGTACCAGGACCAGCGGATCTTCGACGTGGTGGTGTGGAGCACGCCGTCGACGCGGTACGCCCCCGCCAACCTCGCCGATCTCATGGTCGACACCCCCGCCGGCCCGCAGGTGCGGCTCGGGGACGTCGCCAGTGTGAAGGTGGTGCCCTATCCGACCCAGCTCCTCCACGACGCCGACTCGCGCTACGTGGAGATCGACGCGCAGATCGGCGGCCGGGACACCGGCGCGGTGCTGAACGACGTGCGCCGCCAGGTGGCGGCGATGCCGATGCCGCTCGAGTATCACGCGGAGGTGTTCTCCCAGCTGGCCCAGCAGCAGGGCCAGGACCGGACCATGCTCGGCCTCGCCGCCGGCACCGCGATCGTCATCTTCCTGCTGCTGCAGGCGGCGTTCGGCAGCTGGCGGCTGGCGACGCTGGCCTCGCTGCTGCTGCCGCTGTCGCTGGTCGGCGGCATTGCGGGCAACCTCCTCGCCGGCGGTGAGCTCTCGCTCGCCGCGATGCTGGGCCTGGTCACGGTGCTGGGCCTGACGGCGCGCCACATCGTGGTGCTGGTCTGCGGGTACCTGGGTCTCGAGGCGGCGGAGGGATTCGTCGACCGCGGCGCCGCGGTGCGGCGTGTCACCCGCGACCGGGTCGGCCCCATCCTGCTCACCGCGGCCGCGACGGCGGCGGTGTTCGTCCCGGTGCTGGTGGCGGGAAGCCGCCCCGGCACCGAGGTCCTGTACCCGATGGCAGCCGTGGTCCTGGGTGGCCTGGTCAGCTCGACGCTGGTCGCCCTGGTGGTGGTGCCGTCGCTGTATCTGCGCTTCGCACCCGCGTTGACGCTGACCGGCAGGGGGACCAGTCGGGTCCGCCTGCGGCCGCGTGGCGAACGGGTCGTCACGAGCTCGCCAATGGGGGAAGGTTGAGATGCACCGCCGCAATCACTGGGTCGCCGCCGGTCTCATCGTCGTCGGCCTCGGCCTGACCGGGTGCGGCACGACCAAGGCTGACTACGGAGAGGCCGGCCAGGGGAGTCCCGCCGAGGTCGTGCCGGTGAAGGGCACCAGTCTCAACCGGGTGACCCTCACCTCCGATGCCGCCTCGAAGCTCGGCGTCCAGACCGTGCCGGTGGCGGCCGCGGTCATGCCGGCGAGCACCGACGGCACCGCCGCCGCCCCGGAGACGACCGTCCCCGTCAACGCGGTGATCTACGACAAGGACGGCAACACCTGGGTGTACACGGTCACGCAGTCGCTCACCTACCAGCGGCAGGCGGTCGGCATCGCCCGGGTCGACGGTGACACCGCGGTGCTGAAGTCCGGTCCCGCACCGGGGACCAGGGTCGTGACCGTGGGTGCCCAGGAGCTCCTCGGCGCCGAGCTGGGTGTCGCAGGGGAATGACCACGCCGGGGGGGAACCGCACGCTGATGCGGTTCATCGTCAGCACCAGTCTGCGGTTCCGCTTCCTGGTGGTCGCCGCCGCCACCGCCATGATGGTGGTGGGCATCCTCCAGATCCAGAACATGCGGGTCGACGTCTTCCCTGAGTTCGCGCCGCCGCGCGTCCAGATCCAGACGATCTGCCAGGGTCTGTCCACCGCGGATGTCGAGGCGCTGGTCACCGTCCCGCTCGAGCAGGCCCTGAACGGGATCAAGGGCCTCGACGTGATGCGGTCCAAGTCGGTGCCCCAGCTCTCCGCCATCGACATGATCTTCAAGCAGGGCGCCGACGAGCTCCAGGCTCGCCAGCTCGTCCAGGAGAGGCTGTCGACGGTGGTGAGCAGCCTGCCCACCTGGGCGTCGCCCCCGGTGATGCTGGCGCCGCTCTCGGCGACCGCCCGGGTGATGCAGATCGGGATGACCTCCAAGGAGCACACCCAGGTCGCCATGTCGATGATGGCGTACTGGACGGTCAGGTCGCGGATGCTCGAGGTTCCCGGGGTGGCCAACGTGGCCATCTGGGGCGAGCAGCTGCAGATGCGCACCGTCCAGGTCAAGCCCGAGGAGATGCAGGCGAAGAAGGTGACCCTCGAGGCGGTCATGGAGGGGGTCTCGTCCTCGATCGACACCGGCCTGCTGCGGTTCTCCAGCGGCAACGTGATCGGCACCGGCGGCAACGTGGTGACCGCCGGCCAGTCGATCAACATCCGCCACGTCATCCCGATCGTCACCCCCGCGGACCTCGCCCGGATCACGGTGCAGAACACCGATGGCACCTCGGTCCCGATCAGCTCGGTGGCCGACGTCAAGGAGGACCACCAGCCCCTGATCGGCGACGCCATCGTGGGCGACAGCACCGGCCTGATGCTGGTGGTCGAGAAGCTGCCGTGGGCCGACACCGTCAGGGTCACCCAGGGCGTGGAGGAGGTGGTCCGGATGCTCCAGCCGGGCCTCCCCGGGATCACCTTCGACACCAGGATCTTCCAGCAGGCCGACTTCATCCAGACCTCGATCCACAACCTCACCCAGTCGCTGCTGCTGGGCTTCGCGCTGGTGGTCGCCATCCTCCTGCTCTTCCTCTTCGAGTGGCGGGTGGCGCTGATCAGCCTGCTGACCATCCCGCTGTCGCTGATGGCGGCGATGCTGGTGCTCTACCTGCGCGGTGACACGGTCAACACGATGACCCTCGCCGGGCTGGTGATCGCCCTGGGGGCGGTGGTCGACGACGCCATCATCGACGTCGAGAACATCCTCCGACGCCTTCGCGAGGCCCGCCGCGGCGGCAGCGAGGTGTCGACCGGGCGGATCATCCTCGACGCCTCGCTCGAGGTGCGGAGCCCGATCGTCTACGCGACGATGATCATCGTCGCCGCGGCGATCCCGGTGTTCCTGCTCGGGGGGCTGACCGGGTCGTTCTTCCAGCCGCTCGCGGTCTCCTACACGCTGGCGATCGTCGCCTCGATGGCGGTGGCGCTGACGGTGACGCCGGCGCTCACCCTGATCCTGCTGAGCCGGACCCGGGTGGAGCGGCGCGAGTCGCCGGTCACCCGCTGGCTGCAGCGCCGGTACACGGCGATGCTGTCGCGCATCGTGGTGCGACCGCGCAGCGTCTACCTCGGCTTCCTCGCGGTGGTCGCGGCCGCGGTGCTGCTGCTCCCGCAGATGGGGTCGAGCTTCTTCCCCACCTTCAAGGAGCGCGACTTCCTGATCCACCTGCTCACCACCCCGGGCACCTCCGCCCAGGAGCAGGACCGGATCGTCATCGCCCTCGGCAAGGACCTGCGCAGGGTTCCCGGGGTGCTCAGCTTCGGCAGCCACATCGGCCAGGCGTACCAGGGCGAGGAGGTCGCGGGCGTCAACTTCGCCGAGAACTGGCTGAGGATCGACCCCAACGCCGACCTCGACGCGACCCTTGCGGGGGTGCGCAAGGTCATCGCCAGGTACCCCGGCGTCTATCGCGACGTGATGACGTACCTCAACGAGCGGATCGAGGAGGTGCTCACCGGCGCCAAGGAGCCGATCATCGTCCGCGTCTACGGTCAGGACCTGCAGACCCTGCGCGACGAGGCGGCGCAGATCCAGCACCGGCTGGCGGGCATCAGGGGCATCGCCGACGACCACACCGACCTCCAGTTCGACACTCCCCAGATCCAGGTCGAGGTCGACCTCGCCAAGGCCGCCGCCTACGGGTTGAAGCCCGGTGACGTGCGCCGCGCCGCCTCCACCCTGGTCGCCGGCGAGGAGGTCGGCGACATCTTCCGCGACGGCAAGGCCTACGACACCGTGGTGTGGAGCACCCCCGAGACCCGCTCGAGCGTGGCGAGCATCAGCGAGCTGCCGATCGACACCCCGTCGGGCAAGGCGGTGCGGCTCGGCGACGTCGCCACCGTGAAGGTCCAGCCCAATCCCAGCTCGATCGACCGTGAGAACGACTCCCGCAAGATCGACGTGGCCGCGTCCGTCAGCGGTCGTGACCTCGGCTCGGTGGTCGCCGACGTGCGCAAGGCCGTGGACAGCATGCAGCTGCCCCAGGGGTACAACGCCGAGGTGCTCGGCGAGTACACCGAGCGCCAGGGGGCGCAGGGTCAGATGCTCTGGGTGGGCCTCATCGCCGGCCTGGCGATCCTGCTCCTGCTGCAGACGTCATTCCGCAGCTGGCGGCTCGCCGTGCTCATCCTGAGCACCCTGCCGATGGCCCTGGTCGGCGGTGTCATCGGCGCCTACCTCGGCGGCGGCATCGTCTCGATCGGCTCGCTGGTCGGGTTCTTCACGGTCTTCGGGATCGCCGCCCGCAACGGCATCCTGCTGATCAACCACTTCCAGCACCTCGAGGAGGTCGAGGGCGAGCCCTTCGGACCGGAGCTGGTGCTGCGCGGCGCCCGGGAGCGGCTCTCGCCGATCCTGATGACCTCGCTGGCGACGGGCCTCGCCGTTGTGCCCCTGGTGGTGCTCGGCGCCCGGCCCGGATACGAGATCGAGTACCCGCTGGCGGTGGTCATCATCGGCGGGCTGCTGACCTCGACGCTGCTCAACCTGTTCCTGGTGCCCTCCCTCTACCTGCGTTTCGGCAGGCGCCGCGAGGGAAGCCCGCGGGGATGGCGACTGCGTCGCAATCCCTGACAGACGACACCGTCATCGACCACAAGAGAACCCGCGGGGTCCCGTTCCATGAACGAGGCACCGCGGGTTCTTTTCATGAATCCCGGTCCGCCCGAATCGGTCAGGTTGGGAAGGGATCATTGCGATGTTGCGTCTGCCCCAGGTCCGCCGCGCGTGGGCCGGTCCGCTGTTCCTCTCCGCGCTCGCGCTGACCACCTTCGTGCCCGCCGCGGCGTCCTCCACCCCGGCCCCGGCCGCCCCGGCGACGGCGCACCTCGCCACCGACTGCGGGCAGCCGCTGAAGCTCGACCGCAGGGACTTCCCCAACAGCCCCAAGGTCACCAACAGATATCTCCCGCTGTCGCCGGGGATGCAGTACGTGCTCGACGGCGTCGTCCTCGACGACCTCGGCCAGCCGCACCCGCACCAGATCGTGACCACGGTGACCGACCTGACCAAGGTGATCGACGGGGTCCGGACCCTGGTGGTGTTCGACGAGGACATCCAGGACGGTGAGACCACCGAGTCGGAGATCTTCTTCGTCTCCCAGGACCACGACGGCACCGTCTGGACCTTCGGCGAGAACCCCGAGCTCTACGACAACGGCGTGCTCACCGGCGCGCCGAGCAGCTGGCTCTCCGGGGTGCAGGGCGCCCACGCGGGGATCGCCATGCTCGCCAAGCCGAAGGTCGGCACCAGGACCTACCTCCAGGGCCTGGCGCCGGCGGTCGACTTCAAGGACTGCGCCACGGTGTTCAGGACGGGCGAGAAGAACGTCTGCGTCCCGGCCGGCTGCTTCGGCAATGTGCTCGAGATCGACGAGTTCGCCCCCCTCGATCCCGCCGGCGGCCACCAGCGCAAGTTCTACGCGCCCGGCGTCGGCGTCGGCCTCATCCAGGTCACCGCCGCCGGCGGCGTCGACCCCGAGGCGCTCAAGCTGATCTCGTCGGAGCGGCTCTGCAAGGCCGACCTCGCCGGCATCCGCCAGCGGGCGCTCGACCAGGACACCCGCGCCTACACCACCGCCGCCGGGGTGTGGGCCGGCTCCCCGCACGCCAGGGACACCATCGACGCCAGGACCTGCTAGTCAGAGGGCGAACCGCCCCTCGGCGGCGAGGACGACCCCGCCGGCCACCCGGAGATCGCCGGGCTCGGCGTGGACCCGGATCCGGCAGGGCCGGCCGATCTCGTCCCCCTGGCGGATCAGCAGGTCGGGCTCGAGGTCCCACAGCCGCCGTGCCAGCACCCCGATCGGCCCCGCCGCCGACCCGGTCCCCGGGTCCTCGGCGATGCCGGCGGCGCGGAAGAAGACCCGGACCTGCAGGGTGGTCGCGTCGAGGCGGTGGACCAGCCCGAGGGTGGTGGTGGCGTGGCGGTCGAGCAGCTCGCGGGCGGCCTCGGGATCGGGGCGGAGGGTGTCGAGCGGCGCGTCGACGGCGACCACCAGGTGGGCGTTGCCCGCCGCCGCGGCCCGCCAGGCACCGAGGACGCGGTCGACGCCCAGCGCCTCGGGCACCCCGCCGTCGCCGGCCTCGGTCACCTCGGGGTCGGGCTGGGTCATCTCCGCGCCGCGCTCGTCGACGGTGACCGGGATCGGGCCGCCGGCGGTGTGCTGGGTCCACCGGCCCGGGCCCATCACCCAGGCGGTCCCCAGGGTGGGATGGCCGGCGAAGGGCAGCTCGGTCCCCGGGGTGAAGATCCGCATCGAGTAGGTGCCCTCGCCCCGGTCGGTGACGAAGGTGGTCTCGCTGAGGTTCGTCTCCCGGGCGATCGCCTGCATGCGCTCCTCCGGGCAGGGGTCGAGCACGACGCAGAGCGCGTTGCCCGCCAGCGGCCGGTCGGTGAAGACGTCGACGACGCGGTATCGCATCCGGCGATTGTGGCCGGAGGGCCTAGAGGCGGGCCGCGAGGACGGTGAGCATCCCGCTCGTCAGGCCGAGGAAGCTGCCGACGATCACCGCGTCCTCCCAGTGCGGGCAGCGCTCCTCGAGCCAGTCGAGCAGACGCTCCAGCCGGGGCGGGAAGACCCACTCGGCGGGTCGCTCCCCGAACAGGTGGGACAGGTCGCGCTCCTTGCCGTCGAATCGCGTCCAGATGCTAATGGCGGTATACCCTCTCGTCTCAGTTCTGCGGCGCTGCTCGCCCCTGGTCAGAGGACGACTAGGTGACAGCAGTCTACGCAGATGTCCTGACCAGGGCAAGGATTCGCCATTCGGCGGACAGGCGTTTAAGCTGTGGGGTCGACATGGACTGTCCACATCGGGGATGTGCGCACACCCGTTCGACGGTGTCGTGAGACAGTGCGCGGCGCTGAACCCGCAGTCAGTCGGGGAGGTGGAACTCCAGGTGACCGGCGCCGCGGAGGTCGAGCCAGAGGCGCCGCGGCCCCCGGACCAGGCGGAGGACCACGGCCTCGCAGACCGGGCAGCGGAGCACCGCCCCGGGCCCGTCGGTGTAGGCGGCGAGGGCGGCGACGGGCGCGGTGGCCCCGCATCCGGCGCAGCGGCTGGTGGCCGCGGTGATCTCCAGGGCGAACAGCTCGCTGAGCTGTCCGGCCACCGCGTTGCCGTCGAGCGTGCGTGCCATCGGGGTCATCCTCCTGTGGCGCCGAAGCGCTCGGTCCGCACCCGGCCGGGGGGGTGGCCGAGCCCGGTGAGCAGGCTCGCCATCGATTCGACGAACGCGGTCGGGCCGCACACGTAGGTGAGCGGCCGGGTCGAGAGCGGCAGCGCGAGCTCGGCGAGGGCGGCGGCGTCGTACCGCCCGGTCCGCCCCTCCCAGCCGGGCGGCGCCGAGCGGGTGAGGGTGTGCACCACCCGGGGCCCCTCCTCCCGCCGCGCGAGGGCGGCGAGCTCATCCCGGTAGATGATGTCGTCCGCGGTCCGCGAGGAGAGCAGGAGGATCGCCGGCGGCGGCGACGCCAGCCCGGCGCGGGCGCGGAGCATCGCCATCAGCGGCACCACCCCGGAGCCGCCGGCGAGCAGCTGGAGCGGCGAGGGATCGTCGGGGCACCAGACGAAGTGGCCGCCGATCGGCCCGCGCAGCTCGAGGCGGTCGCCGGGCATCGCCTCGTCGACCAGGTACGGCGACACCTCGCCGTCGTCGAGGCGCTCGACGGTGAGGGTCACGGTGGGCTCCTCCGGGGCGGAGGCGATGGAGTAGCTGCGCTGGGCGGTGTAGCCGTCCTCGGCGGTGAGGCGGACGTCGACGTGCTGGCCGGCGCGGTGCCCGGGCCAGGCGCCGGCGTCGAGCACCAGGGAGCGCACCCGGGGGGTCTCCCACCGGGCGCCGACCACGGTGGCGGCCTGCCAGGTCAGTCGCCCCAATACCGCTCCTCCCTCCAGGGGTCGCCGTGGTTGTGGTAGCCGAGCGACTCCCAGAAGCCCGGCTGGTCGGCGGTGACGGCCCGGAGGCGCCGGACCCACTTGGCGCTCTTCCAGAGGTAGAGGTGCGGCACCAGCAGCCGCGCCGGGCCGCCGTGCTCGGCCTCCAGCGGAGCGCCGCCGTAGGTGTCCACCACCCAGGCGCGGCCGCCGGTCAGGTCCGCGATCGGGAGGTTCGTGGTGTAGTCGCCGTGGCACTCGGCGACGAGGTGGGTGGCCGCCGGCTCCAGCTCGCCGAGGAGGAGGTCGAGGGAGACCCCCTCCCAGCTGGTGTCGAGCTTCGACCAGGTGGTGACGCAGTGGATGTCGGCGGTCACCGGCTCGTGCTCGAGGGCCTGGAACTCCGCCCAGGTCCAGCGCCGGGGGGTGACCACGGCGCCGTCGACGGCAAGCTCCCAGCGGTCGAGCCTGACCGCCGGGGTCGGCCCCGCGCTGAGCACCGGGAAGTCGCCGACGAGGTGCTGGCCGGGAGGGATGCGTCCCGCGACCTCCGGCCTCTGGCGGCGTCCCCGGAAGCCACGGCTGATGATCGGCATCGGCGGCTCTCCCTGGTCGGTGCACGCACAGTGTGCCCGGAACCACACGCGGCGGGGCGGCAGGCCGGCCGGGCGCGGGGCGCTGGGATCGCGCCCGTGCGGAGCAGGGCTGTACGATGCCGGGGATGGCCGACGAGGTCGCGCTGGTCGAGGCCGCCGGACGCGAGGTCCCGATCACGAGTCCCGGCAAGGTCCTCTTCGCAGAGCGCGGCGAGACCAAGCTGGACCTGGCCCGGTACTACCAGGCCGTCGAGGAGCCGCTGATGCGGGCGATGGGCGGCCGGCCGGTGCTGCTCCAGCGTTTCCCGAATGGCGCCGAGGGGCCGTCCTTCTTCCAGAAGAGGGTGCCGGACACCGCTCCCGACTGGCTCGAGACGACCGTCGTCAGCACCCCGAACGGCACCACCTCGCGTGCGCTGGTGGCGGCCGACCTGGCCCACGTGCTCTGGGCGGTGAACCTGGCCTGCCTCGGCTTCCACGTGTGGCCGTCGAAGGCCTCCGACCCCGAGCACGCCGACGAGCTGCGCATCGACCTCGACCCCACCCCCGGCGTCACCTTTCCGATGGTGCGCGAGGCCGCCCACCACGTGCGCGCACTGCTCGACGAGATGGGGGTCGCGGCGATGCCGAAGACCACCGGCAACCGCGGTATCCACGTCTACGTGCGCCTGCAGCCGCTCTGGACCTCCTACCAGGTGCGGTCGGCGGCGGTCGCGGTCGCGCGCGAGCTGGAGCGGCGCCATCCCGACCTCATGACCGCGGCGTGGTGGAAGGAGGAGCGCGGACGCCGCGTCTTCATCGACTTCAACCAGAACGCGCCGCACAAGACCATCTTCGGTGCCTGGTCGGTGCGCGCCCGGCGGGGTGCCCAGGTGTCGACCCCGTTCCCGTGGGACGAGCTCGACACCGTCGATCCCGACCAGCTGACCATCGCCACCGTGCCGGCGCGGGTCGCCCGCGCCGGTGATCCGTGGGCCGGGATGGACGCCGCGCCGCAGTCGCTCGATCCGCTGCTCGTCCTGCACGCCCGCGACGTGGACGCCGGGCTGGTCGACGCGCCCTGGCCGCCGGTCTATCCCAAGATGCCGGGCGAGCCGCCACGGGTGGCGCCGAGCCGGGCCCGCAAGGTCGCCGACCCCGGCCCGCAAGCGTGACCGGCCCCGACCCGGTGACCTGGGCGGCGGCCGAGTCGGCGGAGCTGCTGAGCGGCCTCGGGGATCGCTGGCGGTACGTCCAGGGGGTGGTGGCGGCGGCGCGGACGGTGGGGGAGACCTTCGAGCGGGAGGACGGGGAGCAGCTCGTCGCCGCCGCCCACCTCCACGCCGCCGGCCACGCCCCGGCGCTCCACGTGACCGGCCTCTTCCAGCTCGACGGCGCCCGCCACGTCCGGGCCCACGGCCACGAGCGGCTCGCCGGCCTCGTCGCCCATCAGACCGAGTCGCGGTACGAGCTCACCATGCGCGGCTACGCGAGCCACCTCGACGCCTACCCCGCGGAGCGCTCCGAGGTCTCCGCCGCGCTGATCTACTGCGTGATGACGACCGGGCACGACGGGGCGAGGATGACCTTCGCCGACCGGGTCGCCGAGATCCAGCGGCGGAACGGCCCCGCGACGCTGCTCGGGGAGGCGCTGCGGCGGGCGCTGCCCGACCTCGCCCTCGCGATCGCGGGCATCACCGTGCGGCTGCGCCGCTTCGGGCGGGTCGCCTAGGTCTCATCAGCCGGGCAGCCCGCGCTCGCGCGCGATCTGCTGGTCGCGGCGGGCCCGCAGCCGCACCGCGCCGGGGGTGGCGTGGCGGGCGACGGGGTCCATCGGCGGGGGCGGCACCACCCCGTACTCGGCGAGGCCGGCGAGGTCGAGCGCCCAGTCCTCGATCAGCTCGCGCCGCCGCCAGACCTCAGCGGCGTCGCCGAGATGCGCCTCCACCTCGGCCTCGCTCCATCCGTTGACCCGGGCCAGGTGGGCGGTCACCCGGTCGCCGCGACCCAGCCGCAGCGCCCGGCCGTAGTGCTTGACCTCGTGGCAGTCGGGGCAGAGCGCCATCATCCCGGCGAGCCGCTGCACCCGTTCCGCCTCGTCGAACTCCCAGACCTCGTGGGCCTCGACGGGGTGGCCGGCCCCGACGCCCGCGCAGATCGCGCAGCGCGAGCCGTAGCGCCGGTACACCCGTCTCCGCAGCGTGTCCCACCGCCCCTCCGAGACCGACGATCGGACGTTGCTGCAGTGGCAGGAGCTGGGCGTCCGCTCGGCGGTGAGCCGGGGCGGGGTGGTCATCGCCGGGGTGTCCCTCCTACGCGGCCTCGCCCTCGCCGGGGCAATGGGGCACGGGCTCGTCGATCACGCCGGCCTCCTCGACGCCGCCGATCTCCTCGCCCAGGCGGGGCAGGCTGTCGACGGTGACGGCTCCGTCGCCCTGGGTGCTCAGCGCCTCGTCGCCCCGGCGGGAGCGGTAGAGGGCCCCGAGAAAGATGTTGGCGATCGCCGCGACCGGAACGGCGAAGAGGGCACCGAGGATACCGCCGAGCTCGGCGCCGACGATCAGCGCCGCCATCGCCACCAGCGGATGCAGCTGGGTGACCCGGCCGTTCACCCGGGGGCCGACGATGTAGGCGTCGAGGGCGTGCCCGACGATCCCGGCGATCGCCGCCAGGAGGGCGAGCAGCGGGCTCTGGAGGAGGGCGATCACCACCGCGAGGCCCATCGCCACCACCGCCCCGACGACCGGGACGAACTCGAGGAAGAACGCCGCCACCCCGATCAGGATCCCGTAGTGGACGCCGAGGAGGGTCATCGCCACCGCGGTGTACAGGCCGATCAGGCACGACATCAGCAGCTGCCCCCGGACGTAGGCGCCGACGGTCGCGCCCACCGCGAGCACGGTGAAGTCGAAGGCGCGGGCCCGCCGCGGGAAGAGGTTCCGCAGGGTCGCGATCAGGACCCGTCCCTCGATGAGCAGGTAGATCGAGATCACCAGCACGAGCACGACGCTGGTCACCGTCGAGATCACGCCGCTGACCAGGCTCACCGCCGCGCCGATGTCGAGGGCGCTCCCCGAGGGTCGCAGCGCGGCGAGGCTGAGATGGAGGCCGCGGCGGTCGATCTCGGTCTGCAGCCGGGCGGCGAGGTCGGGAAGGTGGCGCGCCTGGGTGACGATCGAGGGGACGACCAGCGTGACCGCGGCGGCGACGGCACCGACGATGGCGAGGTACAGGGCCAGCACGGTCGCGCCCCGATGCCATCGGAACGGGGCCACCCGCTGCATCCCGTCGACCACCGGGGTGAGCACCAGGGCGACGATCGCGGCGAAGGTGAAGAGGAGGACCACGCTGAAGACGTGGACCACCAGGAACTCGGCGCCGTGGTAGAGGCTGACCACGCTCAGGGCGATGAGCAGCCACACCAGCGCCCGGGCAGGACCGTAGAGGTGCTGCCACCTGGACTGCGGGTCGGTGACCAAGGATTCGTGCTCCATCTGGCGGGACACCGGCGTTGTTGCCGGAGTGACAGCGAGCCTATCAGAAAACACAGCATTGACGTGTGGGTGTGACCTGCACGCCTGATTGCCACCATGAGTGCAGACCGCCCAGCGAGCATGACGGCCGGCTCTCGGTCCCGGTCAGCCACGGCGTCATAGGTGATACGATCGCGCTTCGGTTATCCGTCATAGTCGATATCAGAAAAAATCGGCTCTCGTCTGGATGGAGGTGCTCTGACGTGTCAATGTCGCATGGCAACGGCCATGTCCCCGTCACCGGAGGTGACGGATGGGAGCCATCTCTTCCGCGGCCGCGGGGCCCGGTGAGCGCGGTCCTGCTGTCGCTCCTGACGTCATCCCCCCGGCGCCTTCCCGAGCCGCCGTCCCTTCCCGGGGATGCGCTCGGCGACGACGACCTCCACCTCGCCCTCTACGTCTGCTACGAGCTCGGCTACCGCGGCTTCGCCGGTGTCGACGAGGGCTGGGAGTGGCATCCCTCGCTGATCGCGTACCGCGCCCGTCTCGAGCAGGCCTTCGAGGCCGCACTCCGCGCCGCTCACCCGGCCCGCCCGGTGGACCCGCGGGACGTCGCCGGCGAGCTGCAGTCGATCGTGGATGGAGACCGGTCGCCGTCGCTGTCCGGAACGCTGGCCACCACCGGCACGATTGCGCAGTATCGCGAGTTCGTCGTCCACCGCTCCGCGTACCAGCTCAAGGAGGCGGACCCGCACACCTGGGCGATCCCACGGCTGGCGGGTGTCCCCAAGGCGACCCTCGTCCGCATCCAGTTCGAGGAGTACGGGGACGGGTGCGCCGAGCGGATGCACTCCGCCCTCTTCGCGCGCACAATGGAGCAGCTCGGCCTCGACAGCCGGTACGGCGCTCACCTCGAGCATCTGCCCGGACCCACCCTGGCCACCGTGAACCTCATGTCGATGTTCGGGCTGCACCGCCGCCTGCGTGGAGCGATCGTCGGTCACCTCGCCGTGTTCGAGATGACCTCGTCCGGGCCGAACGCGCGCTATGCCGCCGGCCTCCGCCGCCTCGGCCTCGACGCGGCGGCGACCCATTTCTACGACGAGCACGTCGAGGCCGACGGCGTGCACCAGGTGATGGCGCGCGACCAGCTGGCTGCGGCCCTCGCCCGCGCCGAGCCGCGACTCGGCGCGGACATCCTGTTCGGTGCCCGCGCCCTGCTCGGCCTCGAGGGCCGCTTCGCACAACGGCTGCTCGAGCGCTGGGCCGGTGGGGAGAGTTCGCTGCTCGGCCCCCTGGCGGAGCCCGCAGCCCTCTCCGTCGGATGACGCTCAGCTACGTGCTGCCGCTCCGCTGCGACGCTGCGTGCGAGGGCACCCACCAGGACCTCATCGCCTACCTGCGGACCGTCGGTGGCCTGGCCGAGGTCCTGGTCGTGGACGGTTCCGGTCCGGCCGGCTTCGAGCGTCACCGGGGCGTCTGGCCGCCCGGCGTCCGCCACCTGCGCCCTGACCCCGACCTCGGTGGCCGCAACGGGAAGGTGGCCGGGGTGCTCACCGGCGTGCGCCATGCCGCCGGCGAGCATGTGGTGATCGCCGACGACGATGTCCGCTGGTGTGCCGCGGGACTGCGCCGTGTCGACGCGCTCCTCGACGGCGCCGAGGTCGTTCGGCCGCAGAACTACTTCGACCCGGCGCCGTGGCACGCGCTGTGGGATACGGGACGGACCCTGATCAACCGGTGCACCGGCGGCGATTTCCCCGGCACCCTGGCGGTGCGCGGCTCGGTGCTGCTCGAGGCGGGCGGGTACTCGGGCGACGTGCTCTTCGAGAACCTCGAGCTGATCCGCACGGTGCGTGCGGCCGGCGGCCGCGAGGCGGTGCCGCTCGACCTGTACGTGGCCCGCCGGCCGCCGTCGACCCGCCGGTTCCTCTCGCAACGGGTGCGCCAGGCCTACGACGACCTCGCCATCCACAGCCGGCTCGCCGCCGCCCTGGCGGTGGTCCCGGTGGTGGCCTGGACCGGCCGCCGGCGGCCCGCAGCCCTGGGGCCGCTGGCGCTGTCCGTGGTGGTGCTGGCGGAGGCCGGCCGCCGCCGCGCCGGAGGCGCCGCGGTGTTCCCGGCGCGCGCGTCCTGGCTCGCTCCGCTGTGGGTCCTGGAGCGCGGCGTGTGCTCCTGGCTCGCGCTGGCCAGCCGGCTGCTGCTGGGCGGCTGCCGGTATCGAGGCGTTCGCATCGCCCGCGCCGCGTCGTCGCCGGCGGCGCTGCGCAGAGACATCGCCAGGAGTGGCAGGGTGGGTGGATGACCGACGACATCGAGATCTGGCCGGGCCGCGCCTCTCCCCTCGGCGCCACCTACGACGGCGCCGGGACCAACTTCTCGCTGTTCTCCGAGGTCGCCGAGAAGGTGGAGCTCTGCCTGTTCGACGACGAGGGCGGTGAGCGGCGGATCGCCCTCGAGGAGGTGGATGCCTACTGCTGGCACGCCTACCTGCCCGGGGTGACGCCCGGTCAACGCTACGGATACCGGGTCCACGGGCCCTGGGAGCCGGAGCAGGGGCGGCGGTGCAACCCCGCCAAGCTGCTCATCGACCCGTACGCGAAGGCGATCGAGGGCCAGGTCGACTGGGACCAGGCCTGCTTCCCGTACACCTTCGGCGACGACGGCTCCCGCAACGACGACGACAGCGCTCGCCACGTCCCCAGGTCGGTCGTCCACAACCCCTACTTCGACTGGGGCAACGACCGGTCACCGGACATCCCCCTCAACGAGTCGGTGATCTATGAGGTCCACGTCAAGGGCTTCACCGCGCGTCATCCGGGCATCCCCGAGGCACAGCGCGGGACCTACGCCGGCCTCGCCCACCCCGCCGCCATCGAGTACCTCACCGGGCTCGGCGTCACCGCCGTGGAGCTGCTGCCGGTCCATCAGTTCGTCCACGACGCCCACCTCGGGGAGCGCGGCCTGCGCAACTACTGGGGATACAACTCGATCGGGTTCCTCGCCCCCCAGAACGACTACGCCGCGACCGGCCAGCGCGGCGAGCAGGTTGCCGAGTTCAAGGCGATGGTCCGGTCGCTGCACGAGGCCGGCATCGAGGTGATCCTCGACGTGGTCTACAACCACACCGCCGAGGGCAACCACATGGGGCCGGTGCTGTCGATGAAGGGCATCGACAATGCGGCCTACTACCGCCTCGTGAGCGAGGAGCCCCGCTTCTACTACGACACCACCGGGACCGGGAACAGCCTCAACGTGCGAGATCCGCACACCCTGCAGCTGATCATGGACTCGCTGCGGTACTGGGTGACCGAGATGCACGTCGACGGGTTCCGCTTCGACCTCGCCGCCAGCCTGGCGCGTCAGTTCCACGAGGTCGACCGCCTGTCCGCGTTCTTCGACCTCATCCAGCAGGACCCGGTCGTCTCCCAGGTCAAGCTGATCGCCGAGCCGTGGGACATCGGCGAGGGCGGCTACCAGGTCGGCAACTTCCCCGCCCTGTGGTCGGAGTGGAACGGCCGCTACCGTGACACCGTGCGGGACTTCTGGCGCGGTGAGCCGGCCACGCTCGGGGAGTTCGCCTCCCGTCTCACCGGCAGCTCCGACATGTACCAGGCCGACACCCGCCACCCCGGGGCCAGTGTCAACTTCGTCACCGCCCACGACGGCTTCACCCTCCGCGACCTGGTCTCGTACAACGAGAAGCACAACGAGGCCAACGGCGAGGGCGGTGCCGACGGCGAGAGCCACAACCGGTCCTGGAACTGCGGTGTCGAGGGCGACACCGACGACGAGGCGGTGCTCGCGCTGCGACGCCAGCAGCAGCGCAACCTGCTGGCGACGTTGCTGCTGTCCCAGGGGGTGCCGATGCTGCTCGGCGGCGACGAGTGCGGGCGCACCCAGGGCGGGAACAACAACGCCTACTGCCAGGACAACGAGATCTCCTGGTACGACTGGGAGAACCTCGATGGCGACCTCCTCGAGTTCACCCGCCGCCTGATCGCGCTGCGCCGGGCGCATCCGGTGCTCCGGCGGAGGCGCTGGTTCCAGGGCCGTCCGATCCGTGGCACCGTCGACCTCGGCTGGTGCCGGCCCGACGGCGCGGAGATGAGCGACGAGGACTGGGACGCCGGCTTCGCCCGCTCCGTCGGCCTCTTCCTCAACGGCGACGCGATCGCCGGCGCCGACCGCCGCGGCCAGCGGGTCACCGACGACTCCTTCCTGCTGCTGTTCAACGCCCACGACGAGGCCATCGACTGGACCCTGCCCTCGCAATGGGGGGACCGGTGGGAGCCGGTCCTCGAGACCTCCGGCCCGCAGTGGGAGGGTGAGCCACTCGAGGGCGGTGGGGTGCTCCCGGTCGCCGGCCGCTCCGTCGTCCTCCTCCGGCGCCTGGTCACTCCGGTGGAGTCCTAGGTCACTGCCAGCCACCTGGCCATCGGGACCGGAGGGTTGCGTGGGTGGTGCGTTCAGGGCGCCGAGGGCCCGCCTCCCGCGAGGCCGCGGACCAGCGTCTCCAACGAGCCTCCGCCGCCCGCGCTGCCGCTGACCGGCGGGCGCCCGCCACTCGGGCCTCCCACCTGGAGCGTCGCCGCCGCCGCTGTGACCGACGGGGAGGTGGCCGAGAGGGTGGTTGTCCCGCCGCCGTGGACGATCCCCGCGAGCGCCAGGGTGGCCGCACCTGCGGCCGCACCGAGGAGGAGGGCGATCCTGCTGGGCATGAGGGTCTCCGCGTGGGCTGCACCCCACCTGCCGGGAGAGCAACCGGCAGAAGGGGGAACGACGGCGGGAGACGAAGCCTTGCGGCTGCGCCGGCGTCCGGGGCCCCGTCGCCACAACGACGGGTACATTCGTACACGCGCCGTGTGGCATCCGGCGTTGGTGGCGGCGACCCGAGCGCTCAGCATCAGGGAAACGTGGGCGTGTTCCATCGCAACATCGACGTCGCCATCAATCCGCTGTACCAGAGCAGGAACTTTCTCAGCCAGAACTGGCAGTGGTTGTTCGGCCTCCTCTTCGGAGGCGGCGGCGGCCTGGTGATCTGGGTGGTGCGCTGCCTGCGATCGCGAGGGCCCACCGATTGCGCGAAAGGTCGACCGAGTTGACAGAGCACGTTGACGCTTGCTGACGGCCGCCGTACACTCGCGCAGCGGTCGTAGCGAGCCCATACCCCGACGACCGAGGGGAGTGGTGTGAACGCGATGGGGCAGTCGTCCCGGGGGGGCGGGCGATCGCCGGCTTCCTCGCCGAGCTGACGCCACCGGAGACGGAGGATCTTCGGGCCCGGGCCCGTCATCGGCGATTCGCCCGCGGATCGTCGATCGTCAACGAGGGCGAGGTCCCGCGTCGGGTCGTCGTGCTGCTCAGCGGCCGCGTCAAGGTCTGCGACCATTCGGCGGATGGCCGCGAGATCGTGCTCGGAGCCCGGGGCCCCGGCGACCTGATCGGGGAGATCTCCGTGATCGACGACCAGCCCTGCTCGGCCACGGTGACCGCCTTCGAGCCCGTCGAGGCGATGGTGATCGACGCCGCGGGGTTCACGGCCTTCCTCGACAGCCATCCCCGCATCCTCCGCGTGCTGCTGCGGTCGGTGGTACGGAAGCTCCGCGACTCCGACCGCAAGCGCGTCGAGTTCGGGGTGTACGACACCGAGGGCCGGGTCGCGCGCCGGCTCGTGGAGCTGGCCGACGAGTACGGTGACGATCAGGAGGGAAGGGTCGGCATCACCCTGCCGCTCACGCAGCAGGAGCTGGCCGGCTGGACCTGTGCGTCGCGGGAGGCGGTCAGCAAGGCGCTGGGGAGCCTGCGCGGATGCGGCTGGGTCGAGACCGATCGCCGGCGCGTCACCATCGTGAATCTCGATGCCCTTCGCCGTCGCGGGGGCCTCTGAGGAGGCCCACCCGGGCCGGCGGGGTCACTCCGACTCGCGTTCGACCTCGTCGTGCAGGTCCGCGAGGATCTGGCAGAACCCGGGGTTGGCCCAATAGTCGTGGGAGCGCAGGCCACCGCCACCCGGCCGCGCATCCTGCACGTTGTCGACCATCCTGTCCGTCACCGTGACAGGCCCGAGCTCGCCCTCGGCTGGAGACCACCGGTGAAAGAGGCCGGGGCCGCCCGTGTGGGGCTGACCTCGGCGCCACGTGACCGGCGGCTGAAGGGAGTCGGCAACCGGATCACGACGATCCCAGACGTTGATCCACCGCCGCGGGCAGAGCCGGCCCGCGTCGGTGCCCCAGCCGAGGAGGTCGGCGTACTTCCGCAGCGGGCTGCCGGCGGTGACCAGGCCGCGGATCTTGAGGTCGGTCGAGGGATCGAGGTCGGAGAGCACGTCGAAGCCGACCACCGTGCCGTTGCTGTGGGTGTTGAGCACGATGGCGCGCACATCCTCGCGGCAGCTGAGAGAGGTCAGCACCGCCTCGACGAAGCTGCGGACGCGCTCCCGGTACTTGTGGCGGGCCACATAGCCGCCGACATCCTGGGAGACCTGCCAGACGATGCTGAACGGACCGGACGGGCGCCGGTTGGGCTCGCGCCGGCGCGGATGACGCCGCATGCGATTCCGCAGCTGCCTCCTCTGCGCCTCGTCCCGCAGTCGGAGCGAGCCGGGATACGAGGTGGCGCCCGGAGATCCCTTGCGACGGAGGCTCTGGAGGGTGCCGACGAGCATCTGCACCGCACCTCGCGCGGTGATGTAGCTCCGGGCGTAGCGCACCGACCAGAGGATGATCGCGAACAGTCCCAGAGGGTCGGGCATGCTCTCCTCGAAGCACGTGTACACGAGGGCGACGTGGGCGCAGTGCGCCCCGGGGGTGGCGAGCGGGCGGGAGGGATCGAGGCGGTCCATCGACGTCGGGCTGGGACCGGCAACGTACACCGCTCCATGGCCCCGCTCGGGATCGTCGCCGAGCCCGGGGATGACCTCCCGCAGCATCGAGTGGAGGGCATCCGCGTAGCCGGGCATGCCCTGGCCGTCGTCGGGCGGCTCCTCGAACCCGATGCCGTGGATCGTGACCAGGCAGGTCAGCGGCCCGCTCATCGGCCCTCGGCACTCCCGAGGACGTCGAACGACGGCACCACCGGCCCGGCCGTCGTCGTCGCCCGGTCGCGGTCGGCCAGAACGCTGAGGTGCCATCGTTCGCCCGCCTCGAGCAACTGAAGGGCGTCGAGAGCGGCGTCGAAGCGGACGATGGCCTGGACGCGGGCCGGCCCCCCCTGCGCCAGCAGGGCGCGCCCGTGGAGCTGGTGCGCCTCGGCCACGTCCCAGGGGAGTCCCTGGCGGCGAAAGCCGTCCACCGCTTCCGAGAAGAGGTGCGTGGCCTCACCCATGCGGCCGTCGGTGGCGAGGATCGACGCCTCGGCGAGGTCGAGCGCGGTGGCGGCGCCTCCCCAGTCCTCGCCGCCGGCGACGATCGCGCGGCACCGCGCCAGCTGCTCCCGCGCCTGCTCGCTCCTGCCGGTCTCCGCCAGCACGAGGCTGAGCTGGCACCGGCATCGCAGCTCGTGCGGCAGGTTCTGCTCGCCGTGCCGGGGCAGTGCCGAGAGCAGCTCGACCTCCGCCTCGGCGTGCCGCCCGAGCAGCCGGAGAAGCTCGGCGATCCGGCTCGAGTCGGCCGCCTCGAACCACCGGTTGCCCGACTGCCGGGCGCGGGCCCGGGAGTGTTCGAGAACCTCCAGGCCCTCCTCCCAACGCCCTTCGGCAAGCGCGAGGAGGTACTGGGCGTGGAACTGTGCGGAGCGCGGCGGCGGCCCGACGCTCCGGGCCCGGTCGAGAGCACCTCCCAGGACCAGGCCGTAGGCGAGCGCGCTCCGCAGGACGTCCTGGTGGATGGGACTCGTGGCCGCCCGGGACGAGGCCAGCTCCCGCTCCGCCGACCGCCGGGCCGCCTCGGGGTCGCGCCGGAAGAAGCAGTGGAGACCGCACAGGACGACCGTGGCCATGAACGCGGGAACCTGATGGCCGGCGGCGTCGGCCGTGTTCCACGCCCGCTCACAGAGCGCCACGCCCTCGGCCACCCGCCCGCACATCACCAGCTGGCAGCCGTGGACCGCTGCAGCGTTGGCCCAGAGGACCTCGTTGCCGGACCGCTCGCCGATCAGCATCGACCTCTCCGAGAGCGCCATCCCCTCCGCCGGGCGCATCCGCCAGGTGGCGACCAGCGCCATGCCGGCGCACAGATATCCGTTGGAGAGGCTCGGGCCACCCGCCGAGAGCACCGCCTCGGCGGCGCGGAGGTGGGCGTCGGCGAGGTTCACCTCGGTCATCTCGGGGTTGGTGATGTACTGCGCGCCGAGATGCGCATGCATCTTCGCGGCGCCGGCCTCGTCACCCATGTCGCGGTGGAGGCGGAGCGCCTCCTCCAGGTACTCGGCGGCGGCTGCATAGTCGAGGTTGCTGATGAACATGGCGACGCCCAGCCGGCGCAGCAACCGTGCGCGCGCCGGTGGATCCGGGTCCAGCTTTGCCAGCAGGTCCAGGGCCGTCCGCCAGTGCAGGATCGCCTCCTCCCAGGCGAAGACCGTGGCGGACAGGTCCCCAGCCAACCGGGCCCAATGTGCCGCCGTGGATGGGTCGGCGTTGTGGCCCGCCAGCCGGTAGTGGGTCGCGATCTCGGGGATCCGTGATGCCATCGCGGGTGCGGCGGTCGCCTCGATCGCCTCCGCGGCTCGAAGGTGGGCGCGCTGCCTCCGCGGCGTGCTCAACCCTTCGTACAGGGCCTGCCGCACCAGCGCGTGGCTGAAGGCATAGCGGGGGTCGGGCCGGTCCTTCACCTCAGCGACCAGTCGACGTTCGATCGCCTCCTCGAGCGCGGAGATCAGCGGCTCCTCCTCCAGGCCGGTCACGCCAGGCAGCACGGCGAGGTCGAACTGGCGGCCGAGGACGGAGGCGTGGGCGAGCAGCGAGCGGCACCCCTCGGAGAGCCGCGAGAGCCGTTCCCCGATCACCTCGCGCACGCTGGCGGGGATCCCGGCTCGCTCCACCGAGTGGACCGGGACGTCACATCCGGATCCGCTGGCGATGCTGCCGGTCTCGAGCAGGTGACGGATGACCTCCTCGAGGAAGAACGCGTTGCCCTCGGTCTCGGAGTGGATCGCCGAGACCAGCGCCTCGCTCGCCTCACCTCCGGCGAGCGCGTGGATCAGCGTGGCCACGGAGCCGCGGTCGAGCCCCGCCATGGAGATCCGCTCGACGACCTGCCGCCGGCGGAGAGCGGTGAGGGTCTCTACGAACGGATGGGTCCGGGCCAGGTCGCTGTCGCGATAGGTGCCGAGCACGAGCAGGGACGATGGCACCGGTGACTGCAGAAGATGCTGCAGCAGCTGCAGGGTGGGACGATCCGACCAGTGGAGGTCGTCGAGCACGAGCACCATCGGTGTCAGCGACGAGGCGCCGACCAGGGTGGACACCACCGCCTCGAAGAGGCGGTAGCGCTCGATCTCGGGGTCGCCGCTGCGTGGTTGCGGTTGGCCTGCGAGGCGGTCGCAGAGCTCCGGGATCAGGCGCGCGACCTCCCAGGCGGCATCGCGATGCTGCAGCTGCAGATCCTCGGCGGGCACGTGGGAGAGGTGGTGGCGGAGCGCCTCGGTGAAGGGCTGGTACGGAGTCTGGGTCGCCTCGTCGCAACGACCATAGAGCACGGTGCCGCCCCCGGCGTGCACCGAGGTCGCGAACTCGGCGGCCACCCGCGTCTTGCCGATGCCCGCCTCGCCGGCGATGAGCACCAGGCGCCGATCGCCATTTCGTGCCCGAGCCCAGGCGGCGTGCAGCAGCGTGAGCACGTCGCGGCGCCCGACGAACGGCGTGTCGGCGCCGGCGGCGAGCGACATCGGCGAGGGAGCCGGGAGGCGCGGCTCCCACACCACCTCCGCCAGAGCGATGGGCGTGCGCACCCCCCGGATCGACCGGATGCCGAGCCCTCGGAAACCGTGGCGTCCACGCGGCTCGGCGAGGTTGCGCACCAGGTCCGAGGCGATGATCTGGCCCCCGTCGGCGATGTCGCAGATCCGTTTGGCGATGTTGACCGATGCCCCGAAGTAGTCGTCCTCGTCCCGAATCGGCTCGCCGATGTGCAGCCCGATGCGCACCTCGAGTGGGTGCCCACCGGGTTGACAGTTGTGCCGGTGCACCGCCTGCTGCATGGCGACGGCGCAGGCGACAGCATCGAGCGCCGACCCGAAGGCGACCATCAGTCCGTCGCCCACCTGCTTCACCTCCTCGCCGCAGCCGTGCGAGACCACCGCACGGAGCAGACGATAGTGGGCGCGGCGCACTCCCTCTGCGACCTCGTCTCCCAGACGGTCGTAGAGATCCGTCGACCCCACGATGTCGGTGAAGAGCAGGGTGACGGTTGCGCCCCTCCGCACGGACACCATTCGACTCCTGCTGATGAAACGAATCGGGTGGAGGGTCCCTCGAGACGAAACCGATCTGTGTAGGTGCTCTGCTTCCCGTATGGGCCTATACTGGACGAACTCTCAGAAGGGCGCAAGCTGGGCAGGTTGTGTCAGATACGAGACGATTGACCGGCGAGACCGAGGCCATGACCGTGGTCTGCCCGGTGCACCGCTGGGGGCCATTGCAGCTCGGACTGGTGTTCTCGGTCATCCATCTGGTTCCGGCGCTCCTGCGCAAGCTGCGACGGCTGTCGTTCATCGACTACGCGGGCTGGGGCGTCACCGATCCGCTGCCGTGGGGCGGGCCCGTACCCGGTGCTCGCCGGCAGGCAAACACCCTTGTGTTCATCAGCAACTTCGACGGCGGCCGTGACGAGTACCTGGCCGAGTTCGCCGAGGCCCTGCGCGTTCGCCTCGGTCTGGTATGGCTCAGCTCCGTGGGATTCCCCGGCCCATTTCGGCTGACCCCGTTCCAGCGCTCGGCGACCATGTATGACTACGGCGCCGACCACTACTACGCCGCCCGGCCGACGGCCACGGCGACCGACATCACCCGAGCCCTGGAACTCGAGCGGTCGCTGCTGACGTTCCGTGCGGAGGCCGCCGCCGTCGACGCGGACGCATTCCCGGAGCGCTTTCACCGGTTCCTGAGTGAGGTGCAGCGGCTGCTGTGACGGCGGTCTCGCAACCCCGACGACGGCAGCGGAGGCGGGTCGCTCTGACGGGAGGGAGGCCGCTTCCGGTGTTCGCCGTCCTCAGTCCCATCAGGGATGACCAGGTGCTGGGCCTGAGGGACTACCTGAGGGGGCTCGGGACCGGCGAGCACAGCCCCTTCCACCGGATGAACGGGACCATCCACTTCGCGCGGTGGGTGGTCATCGACGACAGCGATCGTCAGCCGGCCCACGATCGCTGCCGTTTCGTTCAACCCCACCTCCTCTACGCCAGCACCTTCGACGGCACTGTGGACGCGCACGTCGAGCTGCTCCGCACCCTGCTCAGCGACGAGGTCGAGGAGACGTGGGGACGGTGCGTGGACGGCCCCCACCCGGGCGACAGGGCGGCGTTCACCGAATACCTGGAGCGGTGCCGGCTGGTCGTCGGCCTGCCCTTCAGTGGATACAACGCAACCCTCGAGGACGTCATCCGGAGCCTCGAGCTCCACGGGCGTTTCCGCGAGATGGCCTTCGCCGCCGCCGCGACCCGGCCGGCGTCGCTCAAGGCGCGGTTCGAGGCGGTCTTCACCGAGGCGATGACACCCACCCGCAGGCCCCGGCCGCGCGCCCGGCGGCCGGCGTGGATCGCGGGCAGGGGACAGCCGGGCGGGCACAACCCTCCTCAGGGAAACGTGCTGCGACCCTACCGGCTGCCCTTCGCGGTCATCAGCTTCGTCGAGGTGGGCGGGGGGGCTGCGGCCGCCCGGTGGCTCGCCGAGGTCGGATCGAGGGTGACCTATGAGGACGAGCCGGACCGTCCGCCCTGGGCTCTCAATGTCGGCTTCACCTACCCGGGCCTGAGGGCACTCGGGTTCGATGACGAGTCGCTCGCCCTGTTTCCAACCGACTTCCGTGAGGGGCCGGTGCACAGGGCCAGGCTCCTCGGCGACGTCGGCGACAGCGCGCCCCAGTACTGGGACGACGGCACCGGGTCGCCCGACCGCGTGCACGTCATGGTGGCGATCCACGCTCGGGACCAGGAGACGCTGGAGGAGGAGCACAGCCGTCTGCTCGGTGACATCGACGGCACCGGAGGACAGGTGGTCATCGTCGGCGAGCGGCGGGCGAAGCGGATGCCGGACGGCCGTGAGCACTTCGGCTTCGTCGACGGCATCAGCCAGCCGCGCATCCTGTCCGGCCGCGGTCGCGTCGGGATGTGGCGCATCTGGCCCTGGCGGCGTGGCCCCAACCCTCGCATCGCGCTTGGCGAGTTCCTCCTCGGACATCGCGACGAGGGCGGCACCCGGCCGCACGGCCCACCGGGTGCGCTGTCGCACAACGGAAGCTACCTCGTGTACCGCAAGCTGCAGCAGCACGTGGGCTGTTTCCGTGCGCTGCTGCGCGAGCAGGCGCCGCCGGGCGGCGAGGAGGAGCTCGCCGCCAAGCTGATGGGACGCTGGCGCGACGGCACCCCGCTGGTGCTCTCCCCGGACGGGCCCGATCCCCTGCGGGCCCGCTCCCCGCGGCTGAGCAACGACTTCGGCTACCGCGGCGATCGGGACGGCTTCGCATGCCCCATCGGTGCCCACATCCGGCGCGCGAATCCCCGTGACGCCCTGGAGGCGGACAGCTTCCCCCTCCGCCACCGGATGCTGCGCCGCGGCATCCCGTACGGAGATCCGCTTCCCCCTGACGCGACCGAGGACCGGGAGGAGGGCGATCCCCGGGGCCTGGTGTTCATGGCCTACATGAGCAGCATCGACCGGCAGTTCGAGTTCATCCAGACCCGGTGGCTGAACCGCGGTGACGCCTTCAAGCTGGGTCCGGCGAGGGACGTTATCGCGGGTGACAGCAGCTCCGGCCGCTGGATGGTCGTCCAGGGGCGCCCCCCGCGCCTTCTTCCCGACCTCGCGCCGCTGGTCACCACCCGGGGGGGCGCCTACCTCCTCGTGCCCGGGCGCGACGGGGTCGACCACATCGTCGAACACGCGACTGCGGCGGCCAGGTCCGCGGAACAGCAGGCGCGGAGCGGGGCCTCGCCGGGATGACCACGCGGGGCCCGGACACACCGCCCAGCGCTGCTCGGTCACGGTCGCCGGCACGACGCGGACCGGCAGGGCTCGGCGTGGCCGTCGTCTTCCTCTGGGCGCTCGCGTTCCAGCTGCTCGCGCAGGGCGTTGCCGGCCTGTGGGGACGGCTCGGCGAGCACCACGGTGTCACGGGCCTGGCCGCCCGTGTGATCCCGGCCGTGCTGCTCCTGGTGCTGGGCGAGTCACTGCGACGGGGGAATCACACGGCGCTCTGCATCGACATCGTCCTGCTGTGGCTGGTCGCCGCCGCCGGCCTGCTTCTGGACCTCGCGCTGGCGATGCGGTGGGTGCCGGTGCACTACCTGCCCTCGATGCTGATCATGGTCACGGTGGCGCCGTGGATCGCCTGGCGCCTCTCGCTGCCGCGGACCGCGGCATGGTTCGCCGTGGAGGACGGAGGCCGGCGCCGGTGTCGCGCCCCACGCATCGGTCGTTCCTGGGTTCTGGTCATGTTCGGCCTGAGCAGCATCGCCGGTGTCGCGGTCGCGCTCTCCCAGGCCGCATGACCCGCCGGAGCAGCCTGCGGCCGGGGCGCATCGAGCTCACGCGACACGGCCGAGGTGGTCACGTCCCCGCATGCGTGCTGCTCCGGCTCCCACCACCGTCACCTCGGTGGCGGCCCGCCACTCCGGCGCCGCGGGGCCGCAGCCCACGATCAGATACTCGAGCTGGCCGGCGTTGCTCGGGTCCTCGCGCAGCGCCAGCGCCCGGAGACGAGCCGGTCCCTGTCCGGCGACGGTGACCTCGAACCCCCGGGTGAGCGGCACGATGCCGGTTCCAGCTGGCTGACGCGCGGCTCGGGCACCCATGCCTCGAACATGGATGTCGAGGCCCACGATGACCGTGGTGGCGAGGATGACCACCCCGACCACGGCCAGGATCGCGATGACGATGGAGTCGGGTGCGCCCGCCATCGACTTGAGAAGAGCGGCGAGAGCCCCTCCCGCGGGTGTGATGATCGCCGCGAAGAGGCCTCCGACCTTGGTGACGTTCAGCGTGGGCGCGGTGATCCCCCAGTCGCGCCGGTTCGCGTCGTTGTTGAGGAGTGGCATGTCGTTTCCCTCGTCTCCGATCGGTGGTCCGTCCGAGTCGATTCTCCCGGCGCGTCAGCTGGGCCTCGACGGTGCACGCCACTCCCGGTGTGTGCACTCGTGCCGCTCGGAGAGGAGGGGCGGTGGCTGCATCGCCGAGCGTGCAGCCACCGCCGTGACCAGTCCGCTCCCGCCGGTCCTCAGGATGCCAGGGCGGCGGGTGCTCCCGACAGGGCCAGCAGCACCTGCGCACCGTCGGGGCTCCCCAGACCGGTGCAGGGATCCCAGGCGACCGTGGCGGTGTAGCCGCCCAGCCCGCTGACGTCGTTGTTCCCCTGGGTGATGTCATGGAGCGCGCCTGCGGGCGCGGCCCGGGTGTAGAGCAGCGGGTTGATGAACCCGGCGGGTCCTCCGAGCTGCTCGTTGACGAGCGCGAGCAGGCCCGCCCACAGTGGTGCGACGGCGCTGGTGCCACCGACCGGGAACTCCTGGCCGTCCACCCGCACCAGGTAGCCGGTGGCCGGATCGGCGTTGCCGGCGACATCGGGCACGCCCCGTCCCACGCGACCGTTCGGATTGACAGTGGGCGGGACCCCGGCGGCCGCCTGGTAGTCCGGCACATCCCAGGTGTCGCTGATCCCGCCACCGGTCGCGCCCTGGTCATGGTTCCACACGATCTCCGAGGAGATCGTGTCGCCGTCCGCCGAGGTGAGGGTGGTGCCGCCGCACCCGAGCACGTAGGGGTCGGACGACGGGTAGTCGGCGTGGGCCAGGCCGTCCCCGACGCCGTCGGCCGAGCCGTTGTCGCCCGCCGCGGCACAGACGGTCACCCCGAGGTGCGCAGCGTCGAGGAACGCCTGGTTGAACGCCTGGAGCGCCTGCTGGGTCCAGTTCGACTCCGACGAGCCCCAGCTGATGGAGATGATCGACGGCTGATTGACGGTGTCGTGGACGGCCGTCGTGATGGCGTCGAGAAAGCCCTGATCGGTGTTGGGCGCGAAGTAGACGGCGATGCCGGCGCCAGGGGCCACCGCGCCGATCACCTCGATGTCGAGCATGACCTCGGCATCCGCGCTGCTCGGGTCGCCCACGGGCTGGTTCGCGCCGCCGTCGACGGAGAGGGCGGTCACCTGCGGGGCGGCGATCCCCAGCTCGCCGAAGTAGGTGGCGAGGTCGGCATCGGTGTAGCCACCGCCCAGCTCGATGACCGCCACCGTCTGTCCCGTCCCGGTGCCCTGGCTCGGGAAGCCGTAGAGCTTCGCCACCTGGTCCGGGGTGAACGTCCCCGCGGGAGGAGCCCCACCCACTGCCCCCGCCCGGAAGTGCGGCTGAGCCTGGGGCCGGTTGTCGAGACCCATGACACTGAGCACCGCGCCGGCGAGATGGCTCGGCACGTGCACCGGACCGGTCCGGCCTCGGTAGCGGCCGGCCGGATGGTCGTAGGTCATCAGCTCGACCCCGAAGGCCGCGCTCAGCGCCTCGACCGAGCCGGAGACCACGACGGAGCGCCGGGCCGGGCTGCTCTCCACCACGGCGAGGCGGTGCGTCCGGGCGAAGTCCTCCACCGCGGCGAGGTGGTCCGGATGGGCACCGCGGGTGGCGGCGAGCTGCTCGCGGCTGAGGTGCGCCCGATCCCGCGGTGGCGGGCCGTCCGCGCCCGGCCGGGGACGCAGGACGATGGTGACCGTCGCGACCTCCTTCGGGTCGGCGGGTCCCAGCGCACGAGAGCCGGGCATGGGAGCGCGTTCGCTTCCCTTCACGGGAATTCGGTTCCCCGATGCGGGCATGGTGTCTCCTCCTTGGCCATGGGTTTCTGCCGTCTTTGGCCCTGACGGCGCGACCCATCATCTCCCGGCGAAACCCGGCCGTCTGTGGAGTTCTCCGCATCCCGGGTGTCCTGTCCGTGGCGGGCGTCCGCGGCGGGACCCAGGCGGTCGGACTGCACCCCGCAGCCGTGGCGCGCGCCATCGAAGCACGGTGGATCACAGGCGACGATACGGGTGCCGGCCGATCAGCGCCACTCGGTGGCGCGGTCGACTGGATGTTCCGGAGAGGAGATGGAGGAGGAGCATCCGAAGAGGGGAGAGCGCGGACCGGTGATCACCCCGGGGGGGCCGCGCCCCGCAGATGCCGTGCATCACGTCACCCCGGGGCACACGGTGCGCGGCAACGCGGACGGGAGCGATGTCGTGGAGCAGACGCAGTCGACAGATGATGGGAGGAGCACGAACATGGCCGAGGAGCACGTGATCACACCCGGGGGATTTCGACCCAGATCGCAGGTGCATCGGATCGAGCCGGGAACGATCCTCGACGGTGCCGGCACGCAACTCCGCAGGCTGCACCCGTCAGGTGCGGTGCTGGAGGACTTCGGGTCGCTCCCCCAGCGTCCCGGCGGCGAGCCGTTGATGCCTGGCAATGTCGTCCATCACCCCCCGGGTGCGGCGGCGGCACGGACCGTCCCGGCGTTCGGGTCCGGGTGGATCACCTATGCCTCCTGGACGAACGACACCGGCACGCCGGTGTCGAACTTCACGACGACATGGGTCGTGCCACCCGCGCCGAGCACCCGGTCAGGGCAGACCATCTTCCTGTTCAACGGCATCCAGAACTCGACCATGATCTACCAGCCCGTCCTGCAGTGGGGCGCGTCCGCCGCGGGCGGAGGCGACTACTGGGCGGTGGCGAGCTGGTATGTCGACGGTGCCGGTGGCCCGGCCTTCCATTCCGACCTGGTCGCGGTGAACCCGGGAGACGTACTCGTCGGGGTCATGTCCCTGACCGGCCAGTCGCCCACCGGCTTCAGCTACAACTCGGAGTTCCAGGGGATCGCCAACACCGGCCTGCCGATCAGCAATGTCGAGCAGCTCACCTGGTGCATTCAGACGCTCGAGGTCTACGGGATCACGCAGCCGTCGGATTACCCCGCCGTCCAGGGTACGGCGATGAGGGCGATCGGCCTCCAGACCGGTGGTACCACCCCGGCTCTGACCTGGACGGTGAATGACGCAGTGTCGGACATCGGTCAGTGCACGGAGGTCATCAGCAACGCTGCGGCCGGTGGAGAGGTCGACCTCTGCTACACGTCCGCCGGTCTCGGCGTCCCGCCGGGCGTCGCCGCTGTGAACGGCACCGTGTACATGGCCTGGAAGGGGATCCAGCAGGACGATGGGATCTGGTGGTCCACCTTCGACGGCGCCAGCTGGGCCGCCCAGCAGAACGTGGGCGGTGTCGCGACGAGCGGTGGCCCGTCGCTCGCCCTGTTCGGCGGGACGCTCTACGCGGTGTGGAAGGGGATGGTCGACGACCAGGGGATCTACTGGTCGAGCTTCGACGGCGCCGCCTGGGCCCCTCAGCAGAACATCGCGGGCGTGGGCACCAGCGTGGGACCGTCCCTCGTCGTGTTCAACGACCGGCTGTATGCCGCGTGGAAGGGGGTCTGGGGCGACCAGGGCATCTACTGGTCGAGCTTCGACGGCGCCAACTGGGCGCCCCAGCAGAACATCGCGGGCGTCGGCACCGGTGTGGGTCCGTCCCTCGCCGTGTTCAACAACAAGCTGTACGCCGCCTGGAAGGGGATCAACGGCGACCAGGGGATCTACTGGTCGAGCTTCGATGGCGCCAGCTGGGCACCCCAGCAGAACGTCGGGGGTGTGGCCACCGACCATCGCCCGGCACTGGCGGTCTTCAACAACCTGCTCTACGCCGCGTGGAAGGGCATGTCCGGCGACGAGGGGATCTACTGGTCGAGCTTCGACGGTGCCAACTGGGCGCCGCAGCAGAACGTCGGGGGTGTGGCCACGAGCGTCGGCCCGTCCCTCGTGACATTCGGCCCCGCGCTCCTCGCCTCGTGGAAGGGACTCTCCGGGGACGACGGCATCTACTGGTCGAGCTTCGACGGTGCCAGCTGGGCGCCGCAGCAGAACGTCGCCGGTGTGGGCACCAGTCCGGACGTCCTGTGACCCGGACGCCCTGAGAGGCCGACGCATCATCGCCGGGTCGACCGCGAGGCAGCGGTCGACCCGGTCGTGCGCCCGCCGTCCCGATCCTCAGCGCGGAGGGATGGCCGCCCGGCGCTCGGCGACACCGCGTACGCGGGCGGTCGGAAGCACAGCACGGAGTCGTCCGGCGCCTCGATCCCGTCGGTCAGGCGGGTGGGATCGAAACACGAGGCCGTCGCTCTCGCACCCGGCGTCCGGGCCGGTCACCTCCAGTCTCCCTGCGGTCACGGTGACGCGCGTCCCCCGCCATTCCGCCGTCGGGTCGTTGACGGGATCGGTGTCGCCGGCGAGCTCCAGCTCCATGGTGAAGACGATCGGTTCCCGCTCGAGGCGCTCGGCGAGCTCGCGCTGGAGGTAGTCGGCGTCACGACGCCTGGCCTCACGTGAGGAGAGGGTCACGAACCCCGGCGGCGGGTACCCAGTGGTAGCGGACGTGGTGCTCGCGTTCGTCGGGGCCGATCCACCTGAACGCGTGGATCGGATGGTAGGCGCACGATCGCCTCCACCGGATCGCCCTGCAGGTGCGCTGGGCTCAAGCGCGCCGCTCCCGCACCTCCGCAGCGGCGGCCACGGACCTACCTGCCCCGTCGCCGGTACCGGTACCGCTCCAGGGCGACGGCCTCCGCGGCGTCGGCCGCTGCCTGCTCGGAGCCGTGCGACGAGACATAGGCGTACAGGGCGATCCGAGCATCGCAGCTCGTCGCCACATCGTGCCAGAGGCCACATCTGGGACAGGAGCGGGACGTCATG